>NZ_JACSJV010000004.1:0-119308 GCF_018617245.1 Exiguobacterium sp. s121 | reverse complement strand
GTTCCCATGCCGAACACGGAAGTTAAGCGTCTCAGCGCCGAAAGTAGTTGGGGGATCTCCCCCTGTGAGGATAGGACGTTGCCAGGCAACAACGCAGGACGACCGAGCATACGCTCGGTCGTTTTTTGTTTCTTTGAAACTTTATCCCTTCTTTTTCGTACTAAGTATGAGAAAGAGGGGATTGTTTTGTATATTCGATTAGCCACTTTAAAAGATGTTTCAGGGATTACGAAAGTTTCAACTGCAAGTTTTCAACAAGAAGCACTTTCTTTGCAATTGTCTGAGAGAGATTTGAATGTCGAACCGCCGGGATACGATCTCGAGGCGATGACACAATATATGATTGAAGAGTTAACATGCTATGTCATTGAACAGGACAATCACATCGTTGGGGCGATTGTCTTAACGCTCACTGGTAATGACTATGCACGAATTGATCGTGTTTTTGTGCACCCTGATAGGCAAGGGCAAGGAATCGGTAAAGCGTTGATTCAATACGTAGAAGCTCAATCTCCGCATGTACGGATTTGGGAGTTGGAAACATCGACACATCAAACAAGAAATATTCGTTTTTATAAACAATTAGGATTTCAAGTCGTATATGAGTCAGAAGATGAGGTATGTTTCGTCAAACGAACAAAAGCAAAACCGAGTACGCATTGCTTTGAAGAACAGTCATGTGAAGGTTGGCAAGCGTATGGGGTAAACGCGAGCTTTTTGGCGGTCACAAATAGTAATGTCTCGTCACTTGCTGCGAGCAACTGTAATTTCAGTCAAAGCCTTTTTCGGAACATCAATTTCCGGAATAGTACGTTCAGTGATTTAAATTTGACAGGCTCGCGATTCAATTTTGTGACGATGCAAGAGAATGGACGTACTGTTCAAATGCATCATTCGAATCTGAGAGGTGCTACATTTAATCAATGTGACCTGACGAATGTCACGTTGACAGGATGTGATGTCGAAGGCATGACGATAAATGGTATTCCAATCGACACTTTAATCAGTACAAAGAGAGGGGAAACATAATGGGAAATTTTCAGCAGACCCAATTAGACTTACAACAGCGTATCGCCGAGCGTGATCGACTTGTTCGTAAGCAAGAGATACTAAACAAACAGTTGAACGAGCATGAGGCGGTGCGGAAGGCACTACTCAACACATTCACGAAAGAACAACGTGATGTGTATGACCTTGAAGAATTCTCGCTCGTCAACACATGGCGAAAGTTACGAGGCACGTTTGATGAACAACGGACAATCGAAATGGAAGAGGCTGCTCGCGCTGAACTGAAATTACGAGAACACGAGGCGATGATTGACGAATTGACGCTCGAACATCGAGAATTACAAGAACAGCTCGAGGTTTATGAGGGCATCGACGCTGAGTGGGAGACCTTCTTAGAAACAAAAGAATCCCATCTTGCGAAAGATCCAGCTATTCGCCGAGACCTACACCATCTCACGAATCAACAAGCCGAAACGAATGAACTTCTTATCGAGTATCGGGAAGCCATCGTTGCCGGTAAGGCGGCGCGATCAACGATTGCAAAAACACTCAAACATCTAGATAGTGCGAAGGGGTGGTCGACGTATGATACGTTCTTCGGGGGTGGCTTGATTGCCACAGCAATGAAACATGAGGCGCTAGATGCTTCCGAGCAGACGATGCACGAATTACAATCTGCGTTAGAGCGTTTCTCCCGTGAATTAGCGGACGTGCAAGGTATTGTTCAGGAGTTGCATGTCGATCGAGGTTCACTCATTCAGTTCGCAGATTACTTTTTGGATGATATTTTTTCAGAATGGACGATGCATGGACGAATCAATGATTCCTTAGATCAAGTGAACGGACTGGATAAGGAAATCAGTCAGCTGATTGCTCGTATGACGAGACAAGTGGAAACGTTAGAACAGAAGCTTGACGAGACTGAAGAAAAAAGAAGACAGCTCATCCTGACACGATGAGCTGTCTGTCATTATATTTATAGTAAGGGTTCTTTTGCTTAGTTCAAGGAAAGTGAAGAGAAAATGAGTAAAACGATGGTATTTCTTATTAGAGGGATGGCAGTCACCGGGGCGCTATTGATTTTATCGATTCCATTTTTCTTTAGTTCTCCCATATCGACCACTCTGATCATTGTCAGTTCGATTTCGTTGATTGCCTTTGTGATGTTTACTGTTTCAGCAATCAGGCTTCGAAAACGGATAGAGGATGAATGACGTGTATTTGTTTTTCTGAAACAACAAAATTACCAAAAGGGAGAGAATCATGGAACAACTGATTGAGGGTATCGTACAAAGCGTGAGACCGGATCAACGAACGCTGATTGCTATCTCCGGACACGGGGCAGCCGGAAAATCGACGTTGGCAGAAAAATTACGGGAACGACTCGGTGATATAAACCTGCTTCACACAGACCCGTATATTACAGATTCACAGTTGCGGAAACAAACGATCCTCACGTATCAACACGATGGAACGACCCATCAGTATAAGATGACGGCGTGTCATCCGGCCGCACATCATCTGCTCTCACTCGAGCGAGATGTCCGTATGATTCGGGAAGGAATTGGGTTTTATACGATTGATGTCCCCTATCTAGAGCGGACATGGATTGATCCGGAGAAGCCGATCACGATTATTGAAGGGATGAGTGTCGCATTCCTGGATCTTTCATCTTTTGATCAATCGATTTATCTCTACACAGACGGGGAGACTGAGTTCAAGCGACGTTCGCATCGTGATATTCAGGAACGGGGTATGGAGCTGGACTACTTACACGCTTCACATGTAGAGCGACGTCTGCAATATGAATTGTTCATGCATCCGTATCGCCACCACTTTCAAACTATCGTCAATACGAGTAAGGATGGAATTCAAATTGAAAAAACCGCTCACGAGGAGCGGTGACTGAGTAGCGTATCTTCAACGCCAAAGTGATTTGACGCTCTCGAACTCGTCGGCACATTTTTCAATCGATTTGAATCAAAACTCTTCAACGAATGGATAAGGACGTTCCCCTGAGTTATCGATTCCAAGATATGTACTTTACACTTCAGAATTAGAAGAAATGAGCACGGTAAAATTATTAAAGAAGGGAGTACGTCACTTTGGAAAAACCTTTATTGTGGATTATAGTGTGTGTAACCCTCGTCTTTTTATTGATGGCAACGCAACTATTACTGCCCGTTACTTTTCAAGAATTTTTTTCGATTTCACTAGTATCGATTGTTATAGGATCAGTCATAGGTGTGATTGCTTCGATTTTGCATCACTATATTATGACTAGAAAAGAAAAAACTAGCTAAAAACATAGTAAAAAGCTCCGAATAAGAGAATGGAAAAGAATCTTATTCGAAGCTTTTTGATTCATTAAGGAATGCTATATATCATCTTAAAAAGTACTCACCGCTCACGAGGAGTGGTGACTGCGTAGCGTATCTTGAATGCCGAGACCGAGCTGTTCTTGTTCGCGCTCTAGCTGTTCCCACGTGAGAGAACGATGACGCAATTCGACGTCGGTCGCCATCGATTCGAGCGTTCGCTGTTTCTCGATGTTGTCGAGCCAATAGTAGAGGTCGATCCCGTCTTCATGCAAGCGCCAAAACGATTTGACGACCTCGAACTCATCGGCCCATTCTCCGACCGGCTTGAATCCATACTTTTCAACGAATGGATACGGACGTTCTTCCCCGAGCGGATCGATCACGTTTCGGACGAACATCGGCTCAAGCCCGGCGTGAGCGGTCGCATCGAGTAATCGCTTCAGTTCAGGCATCGGTTCGATTTCAATGTGTTCAAACACGTCAAACCAAACTCGTTTGATGTCCTTGTCCCACAATGTAGCTTCTATACTATACGGGGCGCCGGCAGAGGAGGGGGCGTACATCGTCAACTCGAATGAAAACGGAACGTCCTCTTTCGCTCCGGGTTCTAGTACAAGCGATAGTGGAATCGGGACTTCTTGAATATCAGCTTCTCGATTGAACTCGTTTCCTTCCATGGTGATGTCTTTGAACGTCGTCAAGAAGGTCAGGGTGAGTTCCTGTAATCGAACGACATTCGTTGTCGGGTTGGAGACGTGCAACGTACCCGTCACGGTCTGCTTCGGAATGAGTGCTGCCGGGTCAAACGTGATCTCGGCTTCAATCTCCGAAAAGAACCATTTCTTGAATCGATTTCCCCATTTGGACATGGCGGTCGCGCCCCTTTTCTCTAATAGTCTATGCTGTTATATCTGTTCCCGATTCCATTTTTGAAAAAACATTAAGAAAATGGTTGCTTTTTATAACTGTCTCGCTTATTATAGAGGATGTCGAAACAATTCAAACCATCGCGGGGTGGAGCAGTCTGGTAGCTCGTCGGGCTCATAACCCGAAGGTCGTCGGTTCAAATCCGGCCCCCGCAACCAATTTTTATTTAATTTCATATGTCGTCGCGGGGTGGAGCAGTCTGGTAGCTCGTCGGGCTCATAACCCGAAGGTCGTTGGTTCAAATCCAGCCCCCGCAACCAATTTTTAAATGAGATAGCGAAACGATAGCGTTTCGTGTTTTTTTTTGCTTAAAATGAAGTGTACAATGAGTACGTATGAGAAGCGATAAAAGGAGAACCATTCATGTATACATTGATTACGCATTCTGCGGCGGAGACGCAGGCGGTGGCAGAACGTTTGGCCACACTCGTCGAAGCAGGGACGGTCATCACGTTAAACGGTGACCTCGGTGCCGGCAAGACGACGTTCACACAAGGGTTCGCAAAAGGACTCGGTGTCACGCGGAACGTCAACAGTCCGACCTTCACCATTATGAAACAATACAAAGGGCGATTACCGCTCTATCATATGGATGTCTATCGTCTCGAGGATACGGGGGATGACATCGGTCTTGAGGAATATATCAACGGTGATGGTGTCGCCATCGTCGAGTGGTCGAACTTGATCGAGTCCTCGCTCCCGGAAGAACGCTTGGCCATCACGATTGAACGGGTCGGCGACGAAGAACGTAAACTGACACTTGCTCCGACGGGTGAGCGTTACGTTCAAATCGCCAAGGAGGTGCTCGCATGAAGCAATTGATGATTGATACAGCGACGACACGTTTGTCAGTCGCGTTAAGTGAGGCTGGAGAGATTCAAGCCGAAGCGACGGTAATGGTCTCAAAAAACCATGCGGTCACACTCATGCCGATGATTGAACAGCTCATGGCAGCGGTCAAGTGGACACCGAACATGCTCGAACGCATCGTTGTCACGACAGGACCCGGGTCGTACACGGGAATTCGGATTGGAGTGACGACAGCGAAGACACTCGCCTATACGCTCAATCTTCCACTCATCGGTGTATCTGCCCTTCAGCTCATGGCAGCGGCCCCGAATACCGATTTGCCGGTCGTTTCATTGATTGACGCGCGCCGTGGCAACGCGTATATCGGATATTATCAACACAACAAAGCACTCACACATGATCAGCACGCCTCCGTCTCAGATTGGTTGCGACTGAATAGTCAAGGGCGCTTCCTTGTCGTCGGAGACGTGGAACCGTTCCGTGACGTGTTAAGTGAATATGACTATATCGAAGCACCGGCTGCCCATCGATATGGGCGTGCGAGTGATTTGGTCGTCTTCAGCGATGAGACGAGCGATGTTCACTCGTTTGAACCGGAGTATTTGCGACTCGCCGAGGCGGAAGCGAAATGGTTAGAGGGACAAAACAATGGCTGACGTGAAAATTCGTCGGATGACGTGGCTTGATGTCGAGGAAGTGACGAAAGTCGAAGAAGCGTCGTTCGCCATCCCGTGGACAAAAGAGGCGTTCATGAATGAGATGCTTCGAAATGAACAGGCCATTTACTTTGTCGCGGTCCATGACAAACGGGTCGTCGGGTTTGTCGGCGTTTGGACAATCGTCGATGAAGGACATATCACAAACATTGCCGTCTTACCTGAGTTTCGTGGACAGGGCATCGGCAATCAATTGTTAGCGGAACTTGTCGCGTTCGCCAAGTCAAAAGGACTCGTCGGATTGACGTTAGAAGTCCGCGTGTCGAACGTTGGCGCGCAAAAACTATATGAACAGTTCGGTTTTATGCAAGCCGGTCGGAGAAGACGCTACTATCAGGATAATAATGAAGACGCCTATATTTATTGGGCGAAGTTAGGAAGTGAGTCAGAATGAACACATCACTGATTCTCTCGATCGAGTCGAGCTGTGACGAGACGTCTGTTGCGCTCGTCAAAGACGGAAAGACGTTATTGTCGAACGTCGTCTCTTCTCAAATCGAGAGTCATAAACGATTTGGTGGCGTCGTGCCTGAAGTGGCGTCTCGTCATCATGTGGAACGCATCACGTACGTGATTGACGATGCATTGAGTGAAGCCGGCGTGACGATGGAAGACGTCGATGCGGTCGCGGTCACACAAGGACCGGGTCTCGTCGGTGCCCTTCTCGTTGGGATCAGTGCGGCCAAGGCGTTGGCATTCGCCCATCAAAAACCGCTCATCGGTGTCCACCATATCGCCGGACACATTTACGCGAACGAACTTGTCGAAGAGATGCAGTTTCCGCTCGTCTGTCTCGTCGTTTCAGGGGGACATACAGAACTCGTCTATATGCCAGAACATGGTGTCTTCGAAGTCATCGGGGAGACACGTGACGACGCGGCAGGTGAGGCGTACGATAAGGTTGCGCGCACGCTCAGTCTCCCATATCCGGGAGGTCCTGCGATTGACCGCCTGGCAGCGGTCGGGGAAGACACGTACAACTTCCCACGCGTTCGTCTCGAACCGGGTAGCTTTGATTTCAGTTTCAGTGGCTTGAAGTCATCGGTCATCAACGCCGTACACAATGCGGAACAACGTGGAGAGACGGTCATCCCTGAAAACTTGGCGGCGAGCTTCCAGGCGAGTGTCGTCGAAGTGCTCGTCGAGAAAGCGATTCGTGCCGTGAAGGAAAAAGGGGCGAAGCAATTGCTTGTCGCGGGTGGTGTCGCGGCGAACCGTGGCCTCCGCACAGCGCTTCAAGAAGCTGCTACAGCTGAAGGAATTCAACTCGTCATTCCACCGCTTGACCTGTGTGGGGACAATGCGGGCATGATCGGGGTGGCGGCACATCACGCGTATGTGCGCGGTAAGCGCGATACACTAGCGATGAACGCGGTTCCTGGGTTATCCTTAGAAGAGAGCATGACAGTCTAGGGGGAAATAGAGACATGACGAAACGCATCATCATCGGAGGGCTCATCGTACTACTCGTCGTTGCGACGTTCTTACAAGTACGTGAGATTATCCGCGCTTACAATATCGCCTATCAAGAGGAGATTGTTCCAGAAGAGACACGAGTGAAGTCACTCACTGGAGAAGAGTCATTAGAAGGTATCGGTCGCGTGACCGGAGAGAATACGCTCATCGAGTCACTTTATGGCTACACAAGTGTCGTCGACCAAGAGCCGGAGCGTGTGATCGTCGTCGATCGCAATCTCGGGGTACAGCCAAAAGCGAGCGACGCTTATTATGAAATCGAGCGGGGTCGCGAGGCAACGGAAGAAGAAGCGGCAAAGTTTGATGATTTGATCGAGGAACTCGATGAACAGCAACTGTTCGCACAAGTCATTTCGACGCATGAAGCACGCTATGTGACGAATGGCGAAAAGCCGATGACGTTCTATAAAGTGTTCACACGTGACGTCGACACGAACGAGGCTGTCTTCTTTATCGCTGAAGACGGGACGAAGCTCGACTTCCATACAATCGGATTCCAACCACTGCGTTACTTCTAACAAAAAGGTTCAGCCACGAGGCTGAACCTTTTTGAGTGCTTCAAGTTGTTGAAGGAATGTATGGGCGAACGCGAGACATGCTTCCTTTTTTTCATCCGTATCCGGGTCGAATTCAATCTTGAGCGCAGGAACAAGAATGTTCGCACCGGCAGTTTGAAAGGCTTGCTCGACGGTATCGACGGCTGCACAATATTTGGGATAGTCCGTGTCCCCTGAACCGAAGGCGGCACACGGCAAACCGTTTAACATCGCCTCTTCCAAATCATATACGAAATCCTCGGCCTCATACGGAACATCTCCGTCTCCCCACGTATACGTACCGAGTATGACCCCATCGTATTCGGCGAATTGCTCGATACGTAAGGATTCCAAATCGTCAGATATCGATACATCGTGTCCTGCGTCCTGCCATGTATGTCGAATCAGATTCGCGATGTCTTCCGTATTGCCAGACATGCTCACGTACCCAATCAATAGTTTCATTGTCATCACCTCAACAACAGACTAATTGAAAATGATTATCAATGTCAATGATAACGTTGATTGTACAAACAAAACCACGCCTTCAAACAGAAGACGTGGTTTTGTTATGCTTTTGGTTGTCGATAATTCTCTCGATGCCACGTATTGATACGACTCACGATGAACACGAGAAGGGCGAGGATCCACATGAAGAGCGTCTCTTCATAGAAGTGGGCCCACACCGATCCAGGCGCATAGAACGTGTGAACGGTCACATCGACCGGCCAGACGACGACACGGATGAAGAGCGTGCTCATGAGCAGACCACTGAAGAGACTGAGTAGTATCCCTGGCCACGTCTGAATGATGAAGCCGATGACGACCGGTAAAAAGTAAAAGAGAATAGACGGGACGATGGTCGGCTCCCCGCGGATGAGTTCAGACACGAACTCGGTCCCGGTCGGCACGATGTAGGCGAGTCCCGTCAGGAACGCTTGAATGAACTCGATTCGCATGGCACGGGTACGCATCATGTATGGAGTTCCTCCCATTCCGCATAAAGTGCGGTAATCGATTCTTTCGCCGCGTCCGATTCGGTCGATAACTCCTGGGCACGGGCGAAGTCGTTGAAGACGTCCGGCTCACAAAGCAACTGTTCGATCTCATCAAGACGATTCTCATGTTGCTCAATCGCTTGCTCAATCTCTTCGATGCGCTGTTTGATGCGGCGCTCTTCCCGTTGCTGCTCTTTGTCAGCGCGCTGTTTTTTCACGACGACCTGCTTCGTCTCTTCACGGGCGAGTCGCGCCAGTTCCTCGAGTTCTTCTTTCTTCTCGACGTAGTACGAATAGTCTCCGAGATACTCGTCGATGCCGTTCGGTGTGATCTCTAGCACACGCGTCGCGAGTCGATCGATGAAGTAGCGGTCATGCGAGACGAAGAGAATCGTGCCCGGATAGTCGAGGAGGGCATTCTCCAAAATCATCTTCGAGTCGAGGTCCAAGTGGTTCGTCGGCTCGTCCAGGATGAGGAGGTTCGGTTGCTCGAGCTTCAGCTTGGCCAAGGTGAGTCGTGCCCGTTCGCCACCGGATAGTTCATGGACACGCTTCATGACGTCATCGCCACTGAAGAGGAACTGTCCGAGCAGACTCCGCACTTCTTGCTCGCGCATGAGCGGCCAGTCGTTCCAAATCTCATCGATGACACGGTTCGCGTCAGACAAGTTTTGTTGCTCCTGGTCGTAGTAGCCGATCTCGACGCCGGTCCCGTAACGGATCTCACCGGTGAGGGCGGCTTGTTGTTTCGTCAACACTTTGAGGAGAGTCGACTTCCCGACCCCGTTCGGACCGACGAGCGCGACGGATTCTCCGCGCTGTAGCTGGAAACGGAGATTTTGAGCGATTGCTTCCTCGTACCCGATGGCGAGGTCACTTGCGCTCAGCACATCGTTCCCGCTCTGACGTTTGATGGAGAACGAGAGAACGGCGCTACGTTCGTCACCATCCGGCGCATCGAGGCGATCGACTTTCTCGAGACGTTTCCGCACGCTTTGCGCTCGTTTCGTCGTCGTCGCCCGGGCGATGTTTCGCTGGATGAAGTCTTGCATCTTGGCAATCTCTTCTTGCTGCGACTCAAACTGCTTCTTCTCTTGCTCGTAGAGGGCGGCCTTCTGCTCGAGATACTTCGTATAGTTCCCGACGAAGCGGCGACTCCGGTGACGTGACAATTCATAGACGACCGAGACGACGCGGTCGAGGAAGTAGCGGTCGTGGGAGACGATGAGGACGGCACCTTTATAGCCGCTCAAGTACTTCTCTAGCCAGGCGAGCGTCTCGATGTCCAAATGGTTCGTCGGCTCGTCCAAGATGAGCAGGTCGGGACTTTGAAGGAGCATCTTCGCCAAGGCGAGACGTGTCCGTTGTCCCCCGGAGAGTGTGTCGATTCGACGCTCGAAGTCGTCCGGATAGAAGCGCATCCCGTGAAGGACCGAGCGGATGGTCGCTTCATATTGGTATCCGCCACGCTCTTTGAACGTATGTTGCTCTTCATCGTAAGAGGAGAGGAGGCGTTCGTACGCAGCGGCGTCATTTAGGATTCGTTCTGAGCCCATGTCAGCCTCCATGCGACGGAGCGTCTTCTCTTGCTCGATCAAGTCCGTGAAGACGGTGAGCATCTCATTCCAGATCGTCTCGTCGGATTCTAACCCTGAGTCTTGGGCGAGATAGCCGATCGTGACGTCTTTTGGCTTCATGATGTCCCCGAAGTCATAGTTGTATTCACCAGCGATGACTTTCAAAAGCGTCGACTTTCCGGCCCCGTTACGACCGACAAGGGCGACGCGTTCGCCTTCCTGGATTTCGAGTTTGACATTTTCTAAAATCGGCTCGACGCCGAAGGATTTGGATAAGTTGTTGACTTGCAGTAGGATCAAGTGAAAAAACCCCTTTCTCTCTATTTAGTATACTGTATTTTTCAGCGATTTTAGGTATATTCGTTGAGTGGTCATGTGAATTCGTTTACAATCAAGGTGTATGAAATTCAGATTCGTTTGTAACGTGTCGTAAAAAGGAGGCTCTTTCCGTTGAGTCAAAACGAACCAAAGATTCCACAAGCGACAGCCAAACGGTTGCCACTATACTATCGATTTATTCAAAGCCTGCATGCTTCAGGGAAACAACGTGTCTCTTCAGCAGAACTGAGTGAGGCGGTCAAGGTCGATTCGGCTACGATTCGCCGTGATTTCTCGTACTTCGGTGCGCTCGGTAAAAAGGGATATGGCTATAACGTGCAGTATCTGTTAGACTTTTTCCGAAAGACACTGAATCAAGACGAGATTACGAATGTCGCCTTGGTCGGAGTCGGTCACCTTGGGACGGCATTCGTCAACTATAACTTCCTTAAAAACAATAACACACATATCGTCGTCGGGTTCGACGCAGACGAGACAAAAGTCGGCACGACGATGTCAGGCGTCCCAATTCATCACGTCGATGAGATGGAACAAATCATGAAGCAAAACAAGATCGACGTCGCTATTTTGACAGTACCTTCTGCTTATGCGCAGTCCGTCGCAGACGACTTGGTGCGTTTCGGCATCAAGGGCATCTTGAACTTCACACCGGCACGACTCACTGTACCGGATACGGTTCGCGTCCATCATATCGATTTGTCGATTGAGCTGCAGTCACTCATTTACTTTATGCAACACTATCCAACCGCTGAGGGGGTCCATCAATAATGGAATTACTAGCATCATCACTCGTCGTCGGGATTCCGGGTGGGGCGAGTCTATTCATCATCGCCATCATCGCGCTTATCATCTTCGGACCGAAGAAATTGCCGGAGTTTGGTCGCGCGGCCGGACAAACGCTTCGTGAGTTCAAAAATGCAACGAACGGCATGATGAACGAGCACGACGAGAACGACAAGAAAGCTATCGAAAAGAAAGAGCAGTAAGCCATGAATCATCAACCTGATCAAGAGCGGGAACTCACCGATCACTTGACAGAGCTGCGGAGACGACTGATGCTATCTGCATTTGTCGTCTTTGCCTTCTTTTTGATGGCTTTGCCGAGTGTCAAATATGTACTCGCGTATTTGCAAAAAGACCTCGTCGAACGCGGGCTCGAACTGAACGCCTTTGGGGTCGCGGACCCGCTCATGATTTACTTGAACTTGGCGCTCATCATCGGCCTGATTGCGGCGAGCCCATTCCTACTGTATCAAGTGTGGGCGTTTGTCGCACCCGGTCTGCATCCGAATGAGCGGAAAGGCACGCTTGCCTATATCCCGATCATCTTCGGACTGTTCTTGATTGGCCTTGCGTTCGCCTACTACTGGTTGTTCCCGCTCGTCCTCGATATCTCGACGGACCTCGGGCAAGACCTCGGACTCGAACAAATCATCGGGGCCAACAATTACTTCACGTTCTTGTTGCAGCTGACAATTCCGTTCGGTCTATTGTTCCAACTACCGGTCGTCATGATGTTCTTGACCCGAATCGGTGTCGTGACCCCGTACTTCTTATCAAAGATTCGAAAGTACGCATACTTCGCCCTATTCGTGATCGCGGCGTTCATCACACCGCCGGATTTGACGTCGCACCTCATGGTGTCGTTACCACTCTTCTTCCTATATGAAATCAGTTTATCGATTTCACGTATCACCTACAAAGGGGTGCTGCGCCGGGAAAAAGAGGCGATGGTGCAAGAACAGATGGATTTAATGAAACAGATGAATGAAAAGTGAGCACTGCGTCAAATTATGACGCGGTGCTTTTTTTGAATATTAGGGCTATGCATTTTTGAGAAAACATCTTAAAATTAGAAGGAATTCAACAAAAATGGATGTTTTTTGAAAACTTATGTATACATAAACAGAAATGAGGAAGCAGATGAACAAGTGGTTATGGAGTACGCTCGTCGTACTCATATTGTTGATTGGACCAAAAATGGATGCCCTTGCAGAAGGAGCGGCAAAACCGGACGTTTTGCCAACGGGAAGTGTTGTATCAAACAGTGAATATGTATGGCGGTCGGGCGACCCAGAGACGATTGTGCATATGCGCACAGGAGAAGTGTATACACTTCCCGTCCGCGTGTCGGTTGAACATAATATCGTTGGACTCGGAGACGGTCGCGTCATTTTAGATGCATATGGCGAGGTCCTCATTTGGGATCCGATTACCGATGCGATGACGTCATTCCCGAACGATTCGAGTAGTGGTCTCGATTATCTTCATGCTGTGAATCAGGATTTAGAAATGATTCTTTGGAAAGGACATACGACGTATTCTGTCACTTCATTGACGGGTGAGATTCTCGGAACGTTTAATACGGAAAGTATATACGAATCGTACAACCTTCTTGCTGACGGCACGGTCCTAGTCTTCGCAAACGGTGAAATCACGAAACGAGCCATCACGGGAGAAACGCTTGAAACGCTTGGAACATATACGGACAAGGTACGATCTGCCCAATATATCGAAGAAGCGAATCAATTAGTGGTCAAGATGTCCACCGACTCACATCTCCGGATTTTTGATTTGACCACGAAACGTTGGATTGAAAAAGAGGCGGAATCTGTCACGAATCTCCTGTGGAAAGACGGGATTTACTACTTCACGATGCGGAAAGTGTTTGATACGTATTACGTGAGTTACAATGTTGCCACTGGAGAATGGAAAGAATCATCGGTGGATGACACGTTTGTCAATCTAAGAGGAGATTGGTATGTGCTATCCCATGATGTGACGGCAGGGTATACGCCGGAGTCATTTTGGAAAGCGCCACGACAACTGTTGATCGATGTACCGAAAACGACGACACGATATGAAGTGAACCAATCCTATCAAGTGAACGGAACCGCTAAACTGATTGATGGAACATCCATTCCTGTCAGTGGGACAGAATTGTCGGCAAAGTATCGATATTCTGAGAAGAAACCGTTTGTCTGGGAACAAGGTAAGTTGACGATGAACACGAATGGCGGATATTCTTTTGAATTTGGATGGAACGGGTTAGAACGAACAGAAGACTTTGCAGCATCTAACTATGTTCCGCTCACACTCGATCCGCCAACAGGTGTTTTAGGGCCCATCACAGGAACAACGGCACCGAACACCCCAGTATTCGTCAGTGTGACGAAAAGCACCTCTCAGTACACTGACTCACTAGATTCATTGGTCAACTATCAGTCGAAAACGGTTCAGTCAGACGAAACGGGACGCTTCACTTGGCAACCGACGCGCTGGTTCGCACCAGGATCGCGTGTGACCGTAAAAATCGGAAGCCCATCAAGTGTATATGCCGATCCAATTGAATTGGTGACGGTAAAAGAAAGTGAAGATACTTCACCGAACGACATCAAGCTTGTAACGAACTCTGTAAAATCAGGCGTGACATTACAGACCACGCCACAGGCTACTGTTGACATCGTTGCCCGTAGCGAACGCGGTTATGAAGCCTGGAGTGAGCAAGTAAATGAGGATGGGATGCTCCAAATCAAATCGTTTTCTCACATGTGGTTTGGTGTTGGGACAAAAATATACTATAAGTTACAGGAGGCACCTGCCTCACAGTTCCGTCTTGCGGAAGTGAAGGCGACGTATGATGCACCTACCTTCACTTGGACGCGGACACCATTGATGTACGATAAATCGATTGATGTAACGTCTAGCACAAATGAAGCATATGAAGTTTATCGGAATGACATCCTTGTGACAAAGACGAGTTCGATGCCTTATACGTTCGATACGCCATTACGCGAAGGCGATGTGATTCGTGTCAAACGCACGTATCGCGATGCCACTTACGAATTGACGAAGACGGTTCGCGCGTTCACACCTGTTTTGAGTGTCACGGACGTCATGATGACGAAGACACAGGCGACACTCTCGATTAAAAAGACAAGTGTGGCCCCGGTTCGTTTTTACGTAAATGGTGTGGCCGTTTCACCAAAACGGTTATCAACGACACGGTACACCATCCCGGCGAAACCGGGTGACACGATTCGTGTCCGTGCCTCTGTCGGGTCAAAATCCCGTGAAGTCATAGTGGAATTGCCGAAGACCTCGCTGTCTACGCTATCCATCAACGACGAAAAGTCGTTATGGGTCGGGTATGTACTACCGAACAGTACGGTGACACTAAAGAGCGGTACGAAGACAATTGCCAGCGGAACGGCAAGCAGTACAGGCCGTGTGACGCTACGATTCAGTCGACAACCGGTTGGAAGTGTCGTGACGTTGACGAGTCAGCAAGGGACGTATCGTCACATTCAGAAAAAGACCGTGACGGTCGGACCGGCTCCGACATTGTCATCGACCATTCCTTCAAGTGCGTCAAAGACATTGCGTGCGACGTCAAACGTGGCTTACGGTACACTCACGCTGATGCGTGGGACGACCGTTCTCGCAGAGAAAGAAGTAAAAACGACTTCGACGATTCTCAGTTTTTCACCGCAACGAAAAGGGACGCAGCTCACGCTTCGTCTCGTGACACCGAAAGGTCGAAGCGTAACGAAAACCTTCACCGTTCGATGAGTACTCGGACCATTCGCATGAGCGGATGGTCTTTTTGCTTTCAACATACCTGTGAGCCCTTCACTCATGTTAATATGGGAAAAAGAGGGATTTGAGGTGTGGGTCATGTGGTGGCAATGGTACGGTTCTGAGACGATCATGATGTTGATCTTTGCAGGGATATCCATAGGGATTGGAAGACATCTGTTCCTGTCAAAAACGGATAAGGTTCTCACGATTTCGTTTGTGAGTATGGTCATTGGTTTTTGTATGATGCTCGTCGGAGTGGGATACATAAGAGGATTTGATGGAATGGGGTGGTTCGTATACGGTTTGCTCCTATACGGTGGAAGTCTCCTTGTCTACTTGACGTTCACTATTTTTCGTTTGAAACAGGAGGAGTAAAGAGAATGAGTGATTTGACCTTTTTGATGTTGTTGTTTCTTGGATTGACACTAGGGATAGTGCTATCCATCTATCACGTGATGCGGCAGAAAAGAAGACGGTCCGTGTTACTCCTGATCGGTACATTCCTAGTTGTAAGTGGCTATGTACTTGTGATTGGCAATCTGGCATTTGGATACGGATGGGGAGCATTGTGGTGGGCGGTCGTTGGGCTCGCTATGAACGTCTTCGGTTTGATCGTGCATCTATTTGTAATAATCTATCATCTATTGAAAAAGCGGCGAGTCCGGTCATGAGAATGAGCGGATTTTTTCTGTTCAAACTTTAGACACTTTTACGTGAAATAGTGAGCAAAGTCATTGAATCTTATATTGTGAAATAGTACACTAAGGTCAAGAAGTAAATGTGATGTTTATCACAATATAAAACGAAACGTATTGTTTAACATAAAAGGAGAGACGACTCATATGAAAATCGCAGTCATCGGATGTACACACGCAGGAACAGCAGCAGTCAAAGGATTACTCGCCAAGCACGACAATCTCGATATCACCGTTTACGAGCGGAACGATAACGTTAGCTTCCTCTCGTGTGGGATTGCGCTCCACGTTGGTGGTGTCGTCCAACGTGCGGAAGAGTTATTCTACTCGTCACCACGTGAACTTGAAGAACTCGGTGCGACGATGCGCATGAAACATGACGTCTTGTCGATCGACTCCGAAGCGAAGACGGTCCACGCTAAAAATCTTGAGACCGGTGAAGACGTGCATGACACGTATGACCGCTTGATCGTCACGACGGGTTCATGGCCGATCGTCCCGACGCTCCCGGGGATCGAAATGAATGGAATCGAGCTCTGTAAAAACTACGCGCACGCCCAACGCATCATCGAGCGGGCGACAGACGCGACGAAGATTGCCGTCATCGGGGCGGGTTATATCGGAGTCGAGCTCGTCGAAGCGTTCGAAGCATACGGAAAACATGTCACGTTTATCGATAGTGCCGACCGCATCTTGAACAAGTATCTCGACAAGTCGTTCACGGATCAATTGGAAGCGGATATGACAAGTCGCGGAATCGACCTCGAACTCGGTCAGACGGTCGAGGCATTCCGTGGAACGAGCGGAAATGTCACACATGTCGTAACAGACAAAGGTGAATTCGAAGCGGATCTCGTCATTCTCTGTGTCGGATTCCGTCCGAACACGGGACTCTTAGAAGGACAGGTCGATATGCTCGGGAATGGTGCCATCATCGTCGATGAATATATGCGTACGAGCAACCCGGATATCTTTGCGGCAGGGGACAGCTGTGCCGTCTACTACAACCCGGCGCGTACACACGCCTATATCCCACTGGCGACGAACGCTGTCCGCATGGGGACGCTCGTCGCGGAGAACATGATGCAACCACGCGTCCGTTACCAAGGGACACAAGGAACGTCAGGACTTCGACTCTATGACTGGAATATCGCGTCGTCTGGTTTGACGGAAGAAGCGGCAGCACTCTTCGGACTCGAAGTGGAGAGTGTCGTCATCGAGGACGCGTATCGTCCGGAGTTTATGCCGACCGCAGAGAAAGTCGAATTCAAACTCGTCTATGAAAAAGGGACACATCGTATTGTCGGTGGACAAGTGTTATCGAAAGCAGATTTGACGCAAGCGGTCAACACGCTCTCGCTAGCCATCCAAAACGAGATGACGATCGAAGAGCTCGCCTATGTCGACTTCTTCTTCCAACCACACTACAACAAGCCATGGCACTTCCTGAACAGCGGAGCGCTTGAAGCGATGAAAGACAAAGTGAATGCTTAACAAAAAACGCGGAAGCTCATGGCTTCTGCGTTTTTTATAGATAGCGTGGTTCATCTTTCATCAAATTGGCAAGAAGGATGTAGATGAGAAAGTTAGCCGGCAAAAAGACGAATAGTAGCCGAATACCGAGTGATGAGATATTGACGTATTCAGCGATCCCACCGCATACTCCGGCAATAGAGCGGTCCGTCGCCGACTTTCGAAGTGTACGTTGCATAGTAAAGCTCCTTATGAGTTGATATGTAAATTTTACCATATGAGTGTTGAAAAAGCGCACCAATTCAATTGGCGCGCTTTTGATTTATTTTAGAATGTCGACGAGTTCATCGAGCACTTGGTTGGCAGACAAGACGCCACCAGACGTGTTCCAAATGTCATCACTGACTTCTGTCACTTCCCCTGCTTTGACAGCATCGAGGTCTTTCCACAACTGATTCGATTGCCATTCTTCGGCTGTCTTCGACCCGTCTGCTCCACCATATGTGAAGTAGACGATGTGGTCGCCCGCCATCTCTGGGATTCGTTCCATCGCGACTGGCTCAGCGAATTCCGCTTTATCTTGTGACGCTGGACGTTTGATGCCGACATCGTTAAGGATGACGCCGGAGAAGCTGTCATTGAAGTAGATGCGTGACTCGCCAGGAAGGAAGCGGACGACCGAGAGTTCTTTATTCACGGCGTCTCCGAGTTCTGCTTTCGTATCTTCGACGTGCTGTTCGTAGTCGGCCAACGCTTGATTGCCTTCCTCTTCTAGGTTGAGTGCGTTCGCATAAAGGGCGAAGTTTTCTTGCCAATCACCTTTCAAAGTCTCTGACATGACCGTCGGTGCGATTGCGTTCAATTTGTCGTAAATGTTCTCTTGACGAAGTTTCGTCCCAATGATGAGATCTGGCTTGAGTTTCGCGATGGCCTCTAAGTTGACTTCACTTTCTGTCCCGACTTCCGTGACGTCTGTCATCTCAGACTCGATGTGCGGGTACCACGGGTCACCGTTCCAAGATTTGACGGCTCCGACTGGTTTGACGCCGAGGGCGAGAAGGGCCTCTGTCCCTTCGTTCGTCAAGACGACGACGCGTTCCGGGTTTTCAGGTACGTCCGCCGTTCCCATCGCGTGCTCAATCGAGCGAGTCGCTGTTTCTGAACTTGTATCGTTCTCTGTATCGTCAGACCCGCCGCAAGCAGCGAGGACGACGGTTAAGCAAAGCGTAAGTAACGCGAGCATCCATTTTTTCATTACAATTCTCCTCTATGTAGGTGATTTTCCTTCCTGACTATAAGTGATAATGATTCTCACTGTCAACCCCTTTTTATGGAACGCAATATTTGCTATGGTAGGAAAGGAAAGAAGTGAGGACATGAAAAAACCTTGGATCAAATTACTTTTCTTGATCATCTGTTTACCTATTCTAAGTTATATCTCCTTGCGCGTCGGTGTGATTGCGGTCAGTCATGAAGATGTGATGACGTTCCAAGCGGACGGGGGATCTCAAGCGATGATTGCCTTAGCCGACAACCGTATCCCACGGACGGTCGTCGCGCTACTCGTCGGTAGTGTCCTAGGTCTCGCCGGGCTCATTTTTCAACTCGTGACCCGCAACCCGCTCGCATCTCCTGATATTTTGGCGGTAAACGCCGGAGCGAGTCTGGCCATCGTGCTCGTGACGCTTTTTGGGTTCAGTAGTATCGCCTCGTTCACGACAGCCTCGCTCATCGGAGCGTTTATTGCCGGCGTGATTGTCTATCTACTGAGTGCGAACGGAGGGAACGTCATGTATATGACGCTTGCCGGGGCGTCGCTTGCCGCTCTATTCAGTTCCTTCACCCAGTCGATCATCGCGTATGAGGAAGGCGCGCTCGATGAGGTGCTGTTCTGGCTGACCGGGTCGGTCGCCGGACGATCGCTCACGCTCGTCGAGACGTTGTTGCCATGGATGGCGGGGGCGGTCATTCTCGTTCTCTTGCTCAGTAAAGAGTTAGAGACGTTATCGCTCGGAGACCAGGTCGCCCGTTCACTCGGACAAAATGTCGGCATCATCAAGTTCGTCGCCGTGACGCTCGCCGTCGTGCTCTCCGCATTCGGGGTGGCACTTGCAGGACCAATCGCATTTGTCGGTCTGCTCGCTCCGCATTTGGCGAAATATCTGTTCGGGACGGCATTTTTCGCTCGTCTCGCCGGAAGTGCTCTCATCGGTAGCGTCCTATTGCTTGCGGCGGATATTCTGGGACGCGTTATCCTGTTCCCACGCGAAGTGACCGTTGGGGTCGTACTCGCCGTCATCGGTGGGGCATTCTTCATCTATCTCGTCAGTGTCAGACAAGGAGTCTTTAAATCATGAAAACATATCGCTTTCGAAAAGGTCCTGTCTCGTTCACGCTCCGAAAGCGTGAAATCGAGTTGGCGCTTCTACTTGTCGTCGGATTGCTCGTGTCGATTTATTTCGGGCTCGCCATCGGTGACACATTCCTCAGTCCCGCCTCACTCGCTGCCTTGTTCATTGGAGCAGGGGATGCATTCGAGCAACTCGTCGTCTTCGAGTTTCGGATGCCACGTGTGTTGATGGCAATCACCGCCGGCGCGAGTCTCGCTGTCAGTGGTCACTTGTTACAACTGACAATCAAAAACGAATTGGCATCCCCGGAGATTTTTGGGATTGTCGGTGGCGCAGGGGTTGCGACGGCCACGTTCTTCACGGTTTTCTCCGATGAGCGAACGAATCAGCTGTCAGTGCCGCTCGCCTATATCCCCATCGCTTCGTTCCTTGGGGCAATTGTTGTCGGGATGTTCCTCTTCTATTTGTTGAAACGTGGAGTCCCACCTGTCCGGCTTGCACTTGTCGGGATCGGAATCAGCATCTTCTCGCAAGGAATCGTTCAGTTCATGATGCTCGCCTCGAACGTCTACCGAAAGAACGATATCCAACAATGGCTCACCGGTACCGTCTACGCCGCGACGTGGAATCAATTGAAGATCATGATTCCGTTCGTCCTTCTCTTTTTACTGGCAGCCTTCTTGATTGAACGTCATGTTCGTCCGCTCCATATCAGTGAAGCGACAGCGACGAGCATCGGCGTACCGGTACGCGGGATTCAGCGTGGGACGTTGTTGCTTTCCTGTTTACTCGCCGGCATCGGTGTCGCCTTTGTCGGTGCAATCGGGTTTGTCGGGTTGATGGCACCTCATATCGCCCGACAAGGGTTGAAGCTCCCTTACATCTGGGCGACGCTACTTGTCGGGGCGACGATTGTCGTGTTGGCGGACGTACTCGCTCGGACGATTTTTTATCCGTATGAACTACGGACCGGCGTGATGACAGCCGTCATCGGAGCACCGTATTTCTTCTACTTACTTCGACGGATGATGAAAGGAAGCATGAGATGAACACATTTGATTTGAAACACGTAACCATCGGATATGAACAGAAGACGGTGCTCGAACAATTATCGTTCTCCATCCCACATGGGAAAATCACCGTCCTTCTCGGCGCGAACGGCTGCGGGAAGTCGACGCTCCTCTCGACGCTTGCGAGACAGCGAGATGCACTAGGCGGGGAGATCGCATTTCGGAACAAACCGCTCGATTCGTATCGAGCGAAAGAGGCGGCTCGACTTATGGCATTCATGCCACAAGTGAACGTGGCACCGGATGGACTGACCGTCGAACAGCTCGTAAGATTCGGGCGTTATCCGTACCAGACGTTCTTCAAACGATATTCGGAAGACGATGAACGGGCCGTCGAGCGGGCACTCGCCTTCACCGATACGGTATCGCTCCGTGACACGCTCGTCAGCAACCTTTCCGGAGGACAAAAGCAACGGGTATGGATCGCGTTGGCACTCGCTCAAGAGTCGGAGACGATTTTGCTCGATGAACCGACGACATACTTGGACATGTCGCACCAAATCGAGATTTTGGATTTGATGTACCGATTGAACCGATTGGAAGGAAAGACAATCATCATGGTACTTCACGACCTTCACTTGGCCTGTCGCTATGCCGATCATGTTATCGCATTAGCTGGCGGTAACGTGTATCGTGAAGGCAGTCCGAACGATGTCGTCGATGAGACGTTCATGAAAGATGTATTTGGTCTCAAAGTCGTGGTGACCGAGGATCCGCTATACGGGACACCGCTCTGTGTACCATATTCGCACTACGAGTTGAATGAAAAACGACCGACCTGAACCTAGTCTGCGGACTAGGTTTTTTTACGGAAAAGCAGGGAAAAAGAGTAGGGTAAGTGCGTGTCATGTTTTCTACCTAAAGGAGGAATTTTTCATGGCTAAAAAGGAAAAACAACCGTATCACATCGTCACGTTCACGTTCCCAGAAGAATCAATCTCGTATCAGGCGTTCAGTAAGCTGAAAAAGTACCATTCGGATGGGCTCGTCGGTTTTGAACAATTGGTCGTCATCAAGCGCGAAGAGAACGGGGCGTTCTCGTTCGAGGATGCGGCGCAGCTCGCACCGGTCAATAAGTCGACGAAAGGTGCGCTCATCGGGATGGCGGTTGGAATCCTCGGAGGTCCGTTCGGTATCCTGTTCGGGACACTAACAGGTGGTCTCATCGGCGGCACGAAAGACGTAAAACATTTACAAGGCATCCAAGACACGTTCAAACGGACGGTCGGTAACATCGAACCGGGTCAGACGGGTGTCATGGCCATCGGGGATGAATTCGATCCATCGATTTTAGACGGGCTTGCAGAAGAGTTCGGAGGGACAGTCACGCGGACAGACGAGGAGCTGTGAGACATGAAACTCGGGATCTTAGGTGCCGGGAAAGTGGGACGTACGCTCGGGGAGCAGTTCGAACGAGCAGGCTATGAGGTGCTGTACGGGACACGGACGGAGCGGGAAGGGACATTGACGCTACAAGAGGTCGCCTCGACAAGCGATGTCCTATTGCTCTGTACGCCGTTCGCGGCCGCAGTCGACCTGTTACCGACACTCGACGGACTGGATGGGAAAGTATTGATTGATGTGACGAATCCAATCGCCATCGAATTTAACGAAGTCGAGCGACCGGACGGGGTGTCGGGTGCGGAGTATTTGCAGCGACTCATTCCTGATACGAAAGTTGTGAAGGCGTTCAATCAGACAGGGGTCGAGAATTTAGGCGATCCGGATGGCTCCGTCATGTTCGTCGCGGGTGAAGATGAGGAAGCGGTGCGGCTTGTCGTCGAACTATCGAACAAGATCGGCTTCGATACGCATCCGCTCCATGGGCTGAAGCTTGCTCGTGAGTTGGAAGGGTTGGCGTGGCTCTGGATTCATAATGCGGTGAAAGAGAGAAAATCACGGGACTTCGCCTTCTACTTAACAGAAAATTAAAAGACGATCGGGGCGATATGCCTCAATCGTCTTTTTTGATTAAAAACCTGTATAGCGATCAGAGCGTGTTTGAAGCAGCTCAATCGTCTCGCGCTCAATCTGCTCGACTTCCCGTTGTTGCCAACCTGGCATGAGGAACGCATCGACGAGTGCCCAAATGCCTGTGATGAATGCACCGAGACCGAGCGTCAAGACGACGAGTAGGACCATGGCGATTCCTGAACCGATTTTTTTGAAATAGAAACGGTGCGCACCAAATGCACCGAGGAAAAACCAAAGCAAGTAGGCGACGAGCAAGCTACGTTTTCGTTTTTCGACTTCGCTGTTCACGAGTAACATTTCTTCTGTCGTCAAATCCATACGCGAATCATACATAGGACTCCAACTCCTTATCCATAATTGTTATAATGAGTTCGCACTCAAGTATATCGGAAAATGGATTTGTTTCCATGATTTCCTAAAAAGAAAAGAGGTTCTTTTATGCTTTTTCCGATTTTGACGTTCATCGTCGCCTTCGTTCACGTCGTTGGTGGGGCGATTGCCCTTTATCAATATCCACAATATAAGCGCATGGCCATCAGTGCCATCGTGCTCGGGTTCGTCTACGGTGGGTTGACCGTAGCTGTGATTGGATTATGACGAACAGACCACTGCGTTCGCGACTTCAAATGAAGAGCGGTTATCAATTAGGGACATACTTATTTTTAAGTCTCATCATTTTTGATTTACTCTTAGGCGACGTGCCGAGAATCTCGTTTGCGATGTATGCAGTTTTCTTTTACTTTTGGCAACGGGAGCGTGTAGAAAAAGAAGAGAAGGGGTTAGCCGAGAAGATGAAGCGGAAGTCGGATGAGTGGACGATCACATTCGTCGTCTTGCTTTGTTTGGTAGGCTATGTGGTCTCCCTTGGCCTACAATATCCTTCTGTTTCGTTGCTCGAACTGAGCATTTATGGCTTCTCGACAATCTTCTGCATCCGGGCGTTGACCTTGATCTATGCGATGCACCAACAACAGCTCGAATAAAACCCATCCCTTCGCTGAGAAAGGATGGGTTTTATTTAGGAAGCCGCTCGTCGTAAAACGAGCTTTTCTTTTACATAAATTCCGCTATAGACGAGGAAGCAACCGAAGCTGACCAACAGTCCGATGTAGACGCTCATCATGAACGGGGTGAGGAGCGACCCGATTAAAATCGTCGAGCGTGATAAGAAGTCGGCGCCGGCGAACGACGTTCCGGCAAACGCCGAGTACGCACCACGTCGGTCTTCTGGCATCATGTTCGCCTTCTCCGTATTCAATACGGGCGAGTACAACAATTCGCCGAACGTTGCGATGAGCATGAAACCGAGGAGGAGCATCATCGAGTTCGCGCTCGTGATGACGGCGTACCCGATCGTGTACAACGCGAGTCCGCCGAGTAGCGTATGCTTGTTTGAGAAACGTGAGGCGAGACGTTGAATGAAGAATGTCAACACGACGACGATGAGCGTGTTCTCGATTTGAATGAGACTCATCATCCGCACCCCGTTGATTGTCCATGATTCAATCGAGAGCGGTTCGAATGAATCGGCGAGCCGGACCGCGACATAACTGCCCATTGAGAACTCGGCAGCGAGGATACACATCGAGCCGAAGACGACTTTGACGAACGGGCGGTCACGCCAGGCGATTTGATAACTTTGGAACACGTCGACGAAGACGAGGCGAAGCTTTTGAGAGGTCCACGTCCGTTTCGTGTCCTCGAGGAAGATGGCGTACGCGATCGGCAACATGCTCGACGTGAACGTCAAAATCCAAAACAGTAACAGTTGGTTGCTGACATAGAGCCAGCCCCCGAGTGCCGTCCCGATCGTGATTGAGAGGTTGATCAACCAGTAATCGAGCGCATAAACGGCTTTTCGGTTCTCAGGTGTTGTCGCGTCGATGATGATGGCACTCATCGCAGGCCGCCCGAGGTTATTCGTGACCGTGAAAATCGTATAGGCGATCATAAAGACGATCATCTGGTCGAACTGAAGACTGAGCGTCATGACGAGAAACATCGATGCCGTGAGGCTGGCCGTCAACACGAGAAGTCGCTTTCTTGAAAACTTATCGGCGAGGTATCCCCCGATTAACCCGATCACGTATCCGAGACAGACGAGCGAGATCAAGAAGACTCCCGCTATCCATTCGTTGAACGCTTTGACAAAGAGAAGTGCCATGAACGGCATGATGGCGAATGAGACCGAACGGTTAAAAAATGATGTCACGAGTCGAACTTTTATTGGTTTAGGTATATCTTTCCATTTCATCTTGTCACCTTCCATTCTGTACCTGTATGATAAACAAGACAACAGATTTGAAAAATGGACGACATGGGGAAATGATGTCCACTTTTAAGGGGGGATGTGACGTGGATGCATATTTATTTCGATTGTGGAAAGAGTGTCGGGATGGGGCGTACACGATTTCCGATATGGCGGAAGCCATTCATTTAAGCCCGAAACAGACGAAGCGTCATTTGGCACGGTGGCAAGAAGAAGGGTGGCTCACGTATACGAGTGGACGCGGACGGGGAAATTTGACGCGTCTCGAATGGCTACGACACGTCGAGCGTGATTTGGCAAAACAGTTGCTTGACCGCATGGAGAAAGAGTCGGTCGAGGCAGTGACGAATCAACTGGAGTGGGACTGGTCGCCTGCGCAGGCAGGACGGTTCATGCGCCAGCTCGAGAAGAAGTTCGGTTACGTCCAAACGTCGAGCGATGCACTCATCATCCCGCGACGCCGTCACTTTTTGACGACACATCCGCTCGAGGCGGCTGACATCCACAGTGCCCACCTCGTCCAGAACGTCTTCAATCGTCTGTTCATGATTGACGCGTCCGGGGAGGTCACGGGGGAACTTGCGCATCACTATGAATGGCAGGGGAGTACGCTCGTCTTGTTTCTTCGGAAAGGGGTCCGTTTCCATGACGGGTCGCTCATGACGAGTAAAGATGTGACGAAGAGTCTGCGCATGCTCGTTCAGTCAGATGCGTATCGCTATATGTATCGGCACGTCCGGCATATCGCATCGAACGGCACGTATCGCGTCGACGTCACGCTCGACCGGCGACGGAATTCGTACATCCCGAAACTGTCGATGATCCATACGAGTATCGCCAAAGGAAGTGTCGGGACTGGGCCGTTTCAATTGGATCGCCATGACAAGGAGAAGACGGTCCTCCTCGCCTTCGAGAATTATTTCGGGGTGCGGGCACTCCTGGACCGGGTCGAGTTCATCAAAGTGCCGGACGGATACGATCCGACGTATCGGATCTCATCAAGGGATTCCAAAGAAACTGGACACATCTCGACACCGTCTGGGTTCGGGCTTGTCATCTTGAACAGTCATCCGAATAGTGTGTTCGCGAATGAAGAGGCGCGGCATTATATGCATCGCTTGATTGCGGAGATTCGACCGGAGATTGGGACGTTGAATGAACGGAGAACGCCGAACGACCGAGGGTTTCTCGGTTCGATGAGCGAGACGTATCGCATTCCAAAAGGAACACCTGTCTCGTTCGACCGACCGATTCGCATCAAACAGACGGACTTCACGAACGATACGACCGACTGGATTGCCGAGATGTTGACGCGTCACGGCATTGCTTATGAGTTCGTGCCCATCAGCTTTAAAGATTCGATTCATGACAAGACGTATTATGAATACGTTGATTTGGTGGTTCACGGAGAAGTGTTCGAGCGGAACATCACGCTCGGGTTTGAACAGTTCATGACGAACGAGTACTCGCCCCCACATAAAGTGTTCCCTTATATCGAGGGG
The DNA here is from genome assembly GCF_018617245.1 of Exiguobacterium sp. s121. Taxonomy (GTDB): domain Bacteria; phylum Bacillota; class Bacilli; order Exiguobacteriales; family Exiguobacteriaceae; genus Exiguobacterium; species Exiguobacterium profundum. The sequence goes on along the minus strand of NZ_JACSJV010000004.1, from coordinate 92,685 downwards.
ATGGCGGAACGGATCGGACAATATGATGACCTGCCGTTTGAAGACTGGTTGTCGCTGCACCGGGAGATCGAGCGCGAGTTGAAAGAGAAGTCGTACTTCATCCCGCTCTATAACGAGGAGCGAACCATTCCGTTCCCGGTCGAGCTGAAGGACGTCTGTGTCGACTTGTTCGGCTATTTTGATTTTGCGAAACTATGGATTCCATCATAAGGAGAGATATTGTGCGTAAGAAGTTACTAATTGGGTTTATGATTTTTTTTGTAGGACTGTTTTTGTTTGCGCTATGGGATGGTGAATTCGTCGCCTTGTCACTCACGGGGCTAGGGTTCACCATCTATGGCTATCGACACGAAGAAATTGAAAAGCTTGAGGAAAAGGTGAGCAAAAGAATCATGAGACAAGTCGATGCGACACTCATGAACATCACGATTTACGGTTTGCTGGTCATTGGCGTGGTCATTAATTTCTTCTTAGATAAACCACAACTCTCATTGATTGATACCATTTATGTTGCATTAGGTGTATTGTTCGGTCTGCGCGGACTTCTCATTCGAAGTGTCTATCAAGAAGAGATACAGGATCAATCGAAAGTTACAACCATAAGAAAAACCCCGAGCTCATAAGACTCGGGGTTTCATTATGCGGATTTGTCCGTGCCTTCTTTTTTGACTTTTCGGGCGAGTGCCAAGATTTGATATACTTTGAAAAAGTCGTAAGCGGCGACGGCGATGATAAAGTACGTCCAGAAGCTGAAACCGTACTCTTGTACCGAGAAGTACGCGAGGACGGTGAACAACACACCAAACGATAGACTGAAGAGCATCATCACTTTTAATTGTCGCGGCATAACTGCCACCTCATTTCTACATTAAAAATAGTACGAGCATCACGAGCGCGTTGTTAAACGCGTGGATGGCGATCGGAACGATCAATCGTCTTGTCTTCGCATACGCGTAAGAGAACGCGAAACTCATCGCGATATACACGAGGAATCGATTATCTTGGTGGATGAGTGCGAATAAAATCGAACTGACACCAAAGGCAATCCAGAACCCAAAGCGTGCGTTCAAGTTCCCGAACAAAATATGACGGAAAAGAATCTCTTCGATGATCGGTCCGAGCAAGACGACCGGCAAAATCATGAGTGGAATAACTTCCACCATATCAGCGATGTTTTGTGTGTTCATCGATTCGACAAGTTCGCCCGAGATGGCCGTCTCAATCAAGTTCGCCACGATGACGAGCCCGTATTGCATCAAAATCCCGAGCCCGATCCATTTGACCGTGTCGTTCAAGTTCGACTGGATACCTTGGGCTTTGTATTGTTTCAAGTCTGGCCAGATGAGCAAGATTGACAGAACAATCGTCACACCGAATCCGATGGCGAGCCAGAGCCCGACGAACGTTTCTGTTAGCCATTCCGGTCGTACTTCGCTGAGGACGAGCGGGAATAGCTGGACGAACGCATATAGTAAAATCGGGGTGAGGTGCCGGAGACGAATGTTAGGCGCCATCGAAAAACGGGTATTTATCGATTGGTTTGAGTTTAGTGTAGCCAATTCAACACGTCCTTAATATAAGAGTGAACCTACCTTTTTCTCATTGTAACAAATAAGTTCTCTTGACCGCGAGTAAGAGCATTTTTTAATGTTCCCCACTTGATTTTTTAATCGGCTCATACTACACTTATCAATGTTAGCACTCCTTTTAACTGAGTGCTAAAACCTTACGATACACATTACATCATTCATATTCGGAGGAGGGTTTTTCCATGTTAAAACCACTAGGCGATCGTGTCATCATCGAAGTCGTGGAGAAAGAAGAAAAGACGATCGGGGGCATCGTGCTTCCTGATACGGCGAAAGAAAAGCCGCAACAAGGGAAAGTCGTCGCAGTCGGTACAGGCCGCGTGACGGACGAAGGCAAGCGCATCGATCTCGACGTGAAAGAAAATGATTTGGTCATCTACTCGAAGTACGCAGGTACCGAAGTGAAGCATGATGGAAAAGAGTACTTAATCGTTCGCGAGAGCGATATTCTCGCAATCGTAGGCTAAGCACCATTATTCAAAAACTTTTTTAGGGGGAAATGAACGATGGCAAAAGATATCAAATTCTCAGAAGATGCACGTCACGCGATGCTTCGCGGCGTCGACGCACTCGCTGACGCAGTCAAAGTAACAATTGGACCAAAAGGACGTAACGTCGTCCTCGAGAAAAAATTCGGTTCACCACTCATCACGAACGATGGTGTGACAATCGCGAAAGAAATCGAACTCGAAGACCGCTTCGAAAACATGGGCGCGAAACTCGTTGCTGAAGTCGCGTCGAAGACGAACGAAGTCGCAGGGGACGGTACGACAACAGCGACAGTCCTCGCACAAGCGATGATTCGTGAAGGGCTCAAGAACGTCACAGCGGGCGCGAACCCGATGATCCTTCGTAAAGGGATCGACAAAGCGGTCACACGTGCGCTTGAAGAGTTGAAAGCCATCTCGAAACCAATCGAGTCAAAAGAAGCGATCGCACAAGTTGCGGCCATCTCGGCAGCGGACGAAGAAGTCGGCGAATTGATCGCAGAAGCGATGGAGCGCGTCGGTAACGACGGTGTCATCACAATCGAAGAATCACGCGGCTTCACGACAGAACTCGACGTCGTTGAAGGGATGCAGTTCGACCGTGGATACTTATCACCATATATGATCTCAGACTCTGACAAGATGGAAGCGTCACTCGACAACCCTTACATCTTGATCACAGACAAGAAGATCTCAAACATTCAAGAAATCATCCCAGTGCTCGAGCAAGTCGTGCAACAAGGGAAGCCGATCTTGATCGTCGCTGAAGATATCGAAGGCGATGCACTCGCGACACTCGTCTTGAACAAACTCCGTGGTACGTTCAACGCGGTAGCCGTTAAAGCACCAGGGTTTGGTGACCGTCGTAAAGCGATGCTCGAAGACCTCGCGACACTCACAGGTGGTCAAGTCATCACAGAAGACCTAGGTCTCGACCTTAAATCGGCATCACTCGACATGCTCGGTCGTGCATCGAAAGTCGTCGTCACAAAAGACACAACGACTGTCGTCGAAGGTGCCGGGAACGAAGAAACGATCAAAGCACGCGTTCAAACGATCCGTAACCAAATCGAAGAAACAACGTCTGACTTCGACCGTGAAAAACTCCAAGAGCGTCTCGCGAAACTCGCAGGTGGCGTAGCCGTCGTCAAAGTCGGTGCAGCTACGGAAACTGAGCTTAAAGAGCGTAAACTCCGCATCGAAGACGCACTCAACGCGACACGTGCGGCCGTTGAAGAAGGAATCGTGGCGGGTGGTGGTACATCACTCATCAACGTCATCCCAGCCGTTCGTGCGTTGCTTGTAGAAGTGACAGCGGATGAAGCGACTGGTGTCAAACTTGTCCTTCGTGCACTCGAAGCACCGGTCCGTCAAATCGCGGAAAACGCGGGTGAAGAAGGTTCGGTCATCGTCGAGAAACTTAAGAACGAGTCAGTCGGTGTCGGGTACAACGCGGCAACTGGCGAATATGTCGACATGATCGCACATGGTATCGTCGACCCAGCGAAAGTGACGCGTTCAGCACTCCAAAACGCAGCATCTGTCTCAGCGATGTTCCTCACAACAGAGGCCGTCATCGCAGACAAGCCAGAAAAAGACGCTCCTGCAATGCCTGACATGGGCGGCATGGGTGGAATGGGCGGCATGATGTAAGAAGGTTTTTATACGATTTTTAGATATATATATATATATATATATATTAAATTAAAAAGATAAATATTTCTATTTTTTGAAATTAGTGTATTAATTTACTGTTTCTTGATTATGAGATTCATCTCGTGATTAGGGAACAGTTTTTTAATAGGTAATTTAGTTTTAATGTCAGTTATTGTAGTATCGAGATAGTGAGTCTTTTTGAAAAAATTTTAGTTTTTAATCTCAATAGACAATCTATGAAAAATTATAAGCGTTTTTTTGTATAAAAACTTTTATAAACAAAATAGGGGTGGGAAATTGAATAGTATTAATGATTTTTACATCAATTTAGCTAAATTGGCAGTAGAAGAAAGAAAGCATGATTCAATAACTTTAATAAAAAAAAGCATTAAGCACTTTAAAGAAAGCGACCCGATTTTTGCAGATCAACTAAACAGAATATTAACAACTTACCAAAATAGATCAAATGTTTTTAGGAAAAATATTGAAGCCCCTTTACCTATCGATTTAGACAGTAAATTAGAGTTGGTAAAGAAAAATTTTATGGAGAACGAAAAAAATATATCCTGGCCTAAAGAAGTTGATAATGAATTAAAGAAAATCATAAAAGAAAGAAACTTTGAGACAAAATTAATGAAAAATGAATTACTTCCAATTCGTTCATCTTTATTTGTAGGAGAACCAGGAGTAGGGAAAACATTAGCGGCCAAATGGATTTCAACTACTTTAGGTAAACCACTAATAACTCTGAATTTAGCTGCTATAATGAGTAGTTATTTGGGTAAAACCGGAAATAATATTAGGGCAGTTATAGAATATGCTAAGAAAAATGATTGTATTCTATTACTTGATGAATTTGATTCGATTGCCAAAAAAAGGGGAGATGATTCAGAAGTAGGTGAATTAAAGAGACTTGTAACCGTATTACTCCAAGAGATTGATGATTGGCCATCCTCAAGGTTGCTTCTAGCTGCAACTAATCATCCAGAATTACTAGATCCTGCAGTTTGGAGAAGATTTGATAAAATAATCCATTTCCCTAAACCAAGGAAAGATGATTTGATATATACTATAAATGGATTATTAGAAAATAACCCATTCGAAAATAAGGGAAATTTTGTCGAATTATTATCTTTCTTATTAGAAGGATTGTCTTATTCTGATGTTACTAAAGAAATTAATAGTGCAAGAAAAGAAAGTATACTTGATGAGGTAGATATTGTTAAGATTTTTGAAAATATTATTTCCGAAAAGTGTTTAATTGAAAATAAAGATAAAAAAATAAAAGTTAGCTTTAAGCTTTTAGAAATGGGTTATTCTCAAAAACGTGCTTCTGAAATAGTAGGATTATCGAGAGAGACAATAAGAAAGTACACAAAATAAGTTAACTTCAATGTACTAAGGAGAAGCCATGAAAAATTACAACAACTTTTTATTAGGTAATGGTGAAAGACTAACGGAAGGAGTAAAGGTTAAAAAAAATGGTGGCGAAAAGAATCCCCCTTATGAATGGGGAGAAGCTAAAGAGCAAGTTAAAGAATGGTTAACTGAAGCAGTAAAGGAATTTGAAAAAATTCCCATTGAAGCTAGTCCTAGTGGGGAAGTAAGTGCCGTTATAACAATGCACCCTCGTTATACATCTAAAAGTGATTTCCCAAAAAATTTGTTCGAATCAGTAGGGATTCGTGCTGTAGGAGGGCGCTCCAAAAAAGTTAAACCAAGATCATGGGGGATTGAGAAGCACCCTGAAGCTGCTATAACGGATGAAATATTTGTAGTTGGTACAAGAGAGAACTTTCAAAAGTGGGCACAGAGTATGAGTTCTTGGTCAGAGGACTCTAAAAGTGGTTTTGAGATAACTCATTTGGAAGAGATTAAAGCATTTACAGTCGAAGACAAGATTAAGCTTAAGCAAATAATATTAACTGAAAAAGCGAATCAAATTTTATTTGAGTTCGTATTACATGAAGGTTCTAATACAAAAGTTTTGGAAGATTTCAAAGAGTATTCAAAGATGAATAATGCCGACATTATTTCTGAAAAAATCCGGAGGGTCGGTAATCTTACATTTGTTCCTGTCTATACTAATATTAAAATTGCAAATCAACTTGCACAATTTACATATGTACGTGTTCTTAGATCCATGCCTCAACTTAGAACTTTAACGCCCGATATAGAAAAAGAGGAACTTCAAAGCGAAATTCGACTCTCAGAGAAAAAAGATGTTGAGGAAGAATTAAAAATAGCAGTGTTCGATGGGGGAATCCCTAAAAACTCTCCGTTATTGAAATGGGTAAATTTGATTGAGCCTGATGGAATAGGAGCGGAAAATCAAAAGTATTTAGAACATGGTCTTAGTGTGACTTCAGCTCTACTTTTTGGTTCTTTAGAATTGTCACAGGAAGCTATATTGGAACCGATGTTTAAAATTGATCATATTAGAGTTCTAGACGAGAATTCCGGGGTAAACAATGACTTTGATATGTATGATGTTTTAGACAGAATAACTTCAGTAATTGATGAGGCTAAAAATATTGGAAAGCCATATGATTTTATTAACCTAAGTCTAGGACCAGATATTCCTGTTGAGGATGATGAAATAAATAGTTGGACTGCTAGTCTTGATATAAGATTAGTAGGTAATGAAAGTTTTGTTACAGTAGCAGCAGGTAACTCTGGAGAAACTGACGTTAATTCTGGGTCAAATAGGATTCAGCCTCCTTCAGACGCCGTCAATGTTCTCACCGTCGGTTCTTGTGACACTGATGAATTATTATGGGAGAGAGCTCCATATAGTAGTATAGGACCAGGAAGATGTCCAGGTATTATAAAGCCGGATGGTGTAGTGTTCGGTGGTAGTTTGAAAAAAGCATTTGGAGTTTTAGGTCCTGGGGAGGAGCCTTTGTTACTTGGGACTACAGGAACTAGTTTCGCAGCCCCCTCACTGTTAAGGTCTGCGATTAATGTGAGAAATCAATTGGGTATTAGCTTAAGCCCTATAGCAAACCGAGCTCTATTTATTCACAAAGCACATAGGAATCAGAATATCCATAAAATTGAAGATGTAGGATGGGGAAGATTTGAAACAGACTTAATGAAAATCATTACGTGTGGCAGCGATGAAGCAATTGTGATTTATCAAGGTGAGTTACCGATAGGCGAGCATTTAAGAGCTCGAATACCTATGCCGAATGGAAAACTAAAAGGAATGGTTTCAATAACTGCCAGTTTAGTTATTTCACCGGAAATAGACCCAAGCTATCCCAACAACTATACTAAAGCAGGACTGGAAATTGCCTTTAGACCAAATTCAGATAAGCGTAAGCTAAACAAAAATGGTGTGTTTTCCGAGCACGCAGAGACTAAGTCATTTTTTAATCGAAAAGGTATATTTGGTTTAGCGGAACTAGAATTAAGAGAAGATGGGCATAAATGGGAGCCATGTTTAAAAGCTACTAGAAAATTTCGTGCATCTACCTTAGTAGATCCCGCATTTGATATCTACTATCATCATAGAGCAGAAGGACAAGCTTTAAAAAACCCTAAACCCATTCCATATGCTTTGGTTATTGGAATGAAAGCTCCGAAAGTTGAAGACTTTTATAACAGGGTCTTTAGAACCTATTCGAATATTTTAGTTCCATTAAGTCCGAAAACTCAAGTTAATATTCGAAGTTAAGAAAAGAGGCGGGATAAATGGCTAAAATTAAATTCATAGTCATGATTGTTACATCTCTCACTTTAGTATGTAGTCTAGTGTTTTATCCACTGTTCATCGATATTTGGATTGAAAATGATTCAGGTGCTATATATGAATTTGCTAAAAATATATATCAAAAAAAAATTTCGTTGATTTATTTCATTCTTATTACTGCTGCGGTTCTCGCATTTTCGTTTTGGCTCTATAGAAATTATAGAGAGGAGATTGAGAAATATGAACAAGAAAGCAGAGAAACAAGTAGAACACTACTCAGAAAATACAGAGAATTAAAAGAGTTCGATCAATTGAAAACTTTATACTTAACTATGGAAAAATTTTGTTTAAAATATGATTTGATTTTTGCTGTTCAAATATATAGTTACCATACAGTGGCGGAAAAGAACGTTATGCGTTGCAGAATAGATTACGTAGACGGATTTGTGAAAGATCGAAAAGATTTAAACGGAATGATTCAACAGAATTATTATTTAAACAAAAGGGTATATAAGGAATATAAAAATGCTATCCAAAAGTTTTTTGAAAACGTAGATGAGGTCGATGCTTTATTACGTTTCATAGCGAAATCTGTAGAAGAGATTGAGAATAAAGAAATAAATCAACTCAAACACCGTGATGCAATTTTATATGCACTTTTGGAAGATTCGATAGATACGCTAAATAGTTACTATCCTGATTCTAACAACGTTTTTATTAAAGATAACAAAAGAATTAAACTTGAAAATTTACTTAAGGATCGAAGACTTGGGATATACAGAGGGATTTTATTGAACGGATTTTATAGTTTTTTTTACGATGGAAAAGGTTCGAAAGAAGGTAGACAATATATAACTAATCCAATTACAATTAGTCAAAAGAAATATATAACATTGATTTCTCTAGATCCGGAAATGCTAAGTGAAGAAGAAGGAGAAAAAAATCAGCAGTTGCGCATGTACGTGGAAGAATTCGAGAACATGCTTCACGATGAATTTGAAATAAAGTATAATGATAATGAAGGAGATGAATACAATGCAACGTAAAAGTCCTACTCCGGAAGCTCAACAAAAGATAAATAGAGTTATTAGTCAATTGAATGAAAAGACCCAACCAACTAATAGAAGGTCACCTATTCGCTCGAATAATTCTTCGGTATTAGGAAAGTCGAAAAAACCTGTGGTTATAAAATAATTTTTTTAATTTATGCGATTAAGCATCCTGTTTTTTGGGGAAAGCTTAATCGCATTTATTTGTAAATAGAGTATGTAGTTGTTTCAATCAGCTGTAGAAGTTAATTTGATTTGATTCTTACGCACTTTGAGAGAAAGTACATTGTTCCAATTCTGATTTTAAAGAACGTTTAGATAATCAATGCAAAGGAGATGATTAGCGGGTTCACAGAACTGTAGTTCATGACGATGACACAGGACATGAGGGGAACGAACATCGCTACGAGAATGAATGCAATATTGAAGTAAAAATATGTGATGTGGATGCAACTGTTGCGTACCTATTTATCATCTAAAGTAATTAAATATAAGTCGAATGCATGCATTATTTATTTAAATCCTTCTCCAGTTACTTTTGTATAGTGAATGCATATGATGTATGAAAGGATGGAGAATGATTGGTGATTTATTATACATATCAGCATGAAGATGCTTGGAAAGCTGCATTGGAGCGAGGGTATCTACAAGGTGATCTTCAGTACGCTTTTTTCAACGACGAAGGGTTTGAATTTTTTAAACCAGCCTATGATTGGATGGTTGAACAATATGAGCAACGAATTGGAATTTCGTTATGTGGGAACTATCCGGTCTGGTGTTGGGATGAGTTTCCTGACTTAAGCAGGGGTGGACATATCGGACAAGGGAACAGAGGTGTTGTGTTGACAGTGGGATTACCGGATAATCAAGTACTAGCTTCAGAAATTTCATTTTGGGAGTTTGTTCCGTATCACTCTACTTTTTGCAATATAGCCGAGACCTTTGATCACAGGGAAAATATTAACCCTGCCTATACTCGAAAGTCATGGGAAAAAATCTTTGATAAAACGTGGTGTGAGGAGAAGGGGATTCATCGGTCTATCGAGGCACCAGACTATCAATACGTGATTCATCGTATTGAACTGCATCAAGTTCGGGCTGTCATGCCTTTTTAGGACTTGGATGATTGTTTGATGGACCGGGTTCGAGGATTAGCCTGGCAGCTCAATAATAATCTTAGCTTGAAGAAGTCGATTCCGTTCTGTCGGGACGTGCCGAAACGCTAAACGATATTATGTTTTCCACCAAGCTTTCCATCGTGAGGGCTTTTTCTTATTCTCAAGTAAAGGAGCAAGTTGGGTTGCCATCGCATGTGCAATTTGTTTACCTGTTCTAGAAGCCGATTTATTTTCCCAAACTGTCTGAATTGAAAAACCGACGAACTGTTCAAGTAACTCGCTATTAAGTGTTAAACTGTTGCCGCCGCTTTGAACGAGTACACCACCAGGTAAAAATGTCTTCGCTTCAGTACGATCATGATGCGTTTTGAATGCGGACTCGTAAACGATAATTTCATTTTCGTTTTCAGGGTTTACACAAATATGATCTGCTTTTGACATAAGGGTCATCGCCCACAAAGTCTTTCCACGGTGGTTCACGATATCGTAGTTTGGAAGGAAGTCATGTTCACTTGCATATGTTTTTAGTTCGGGAGAAATTTTAAATAATACTTCTTTTGTTAGCGACAAATAATCTTCTTTTAGTCGTTCAATGTCTTCTGAAGTTATTGAATCTAAACGTTTGGACAACTCACTTAAAAAAGTGAAAGGAAAAAGAGGATCTAAGTTACTAACCAATTGATATACGTCAAACGATTGGTCTTTTGGTTCCCGATATTTAGAATCGATTGGAATCATCAAGATTCGACGAAGGAGCTGAGGTTTTGCGAGAGCCCCTGAAATATTAGACGTTGTTATTAAAATCGGAAACACACCTGTGCGGTCATTTGACCAAGACTTTACGTTATTTTCACCTTGAGTCGTTGTAAAGAAGTTGTTTGGGACCTCATCAATGATCAGTGGATTCACCCAATCGGAATGAAGGTACGCATCAATATAATCATTTGCAATTCGTGTGCTCGCTTTTTTACCGTTTGGTGGGATTTTTAACATGGAATACGTAGGGATTGATGAATAGTCAAGTAACGTTGAGAAGTATTCACGGACGAGTGTTGTTTTACCAGTCTGTCCATCACCGACGATATTCATTACAACAGGAATATCTTCCTTAGGTAAGTGATTTTCTGTATAGATGTCACGAATTTTCCAAATTAGGGGTGACGTGAGCAAATACAAAAGTCCAGTAAATACTTGATGTCGCTCATCTCTAAATTTGTTTTGCTCGTAACTTTCAATCACATCGATGATTCCGTTAGCAGAAGGTGTTACTTTGGCTTGCAATAAGGTTTTTAAATAATCTTCGCCGATGATAAAATCTTTCTCTTCAAAGTCGAATTGCCACATGAGTTGCTGATTAATATCATAACTGGATAATCTTTCATCTATAGCGAGTCGGACTTGTTTTCTGATTTCTTCTGTATTTGGCTTTCTTCGTCGCCCTGTTTTTGTCAGAACGAGCGGTAGGAAAGAAGGTACGACTTTTTCTTCAAAAACCGTATCGACTTTGTGCGTGTGTAGTTTTTCGATTTCTGGTTTTGCTTCCTGAACAAGTGCTTCTGGTACGTTAACGTCAATTAAGAAAGATTCAATCACTTCGTCAGGTTTTTCTCGGACTGTATGGAGCAAGGAATGGTCAATATAGTCAATGGTATCTCGCTTGATTTCATACCACATATCGTACATTTGAGTGAAAAAGGAATCGTTTTTTGAGCCCGTTCGGATGAATAGTAACTCGTGATTTTTGCCTTGAAGAGCCGAAGTTGTTAAATTTGCGCTACCTGATAATATTTTATAGTGATCGTCATTTTCTAAAATATAAGTCTTATGGTGAATGGGAATGGAATGTGCAAGATGAATCTCGAGTCTTTCATCCAGTAACGCATTAAAAGTTTCAGATTTTAGCAATCGAATATTTTCAACTCGATTCGTAATATCAAGAAGCTGGTTGATTAACTGAAAAGATGTTCCGGTGAAACCGTGAATGATTTCAACCTTTTCAAAAGATGGCATCAATTCATTAATTAGTTGGAAAGAGCTTACGTATGTGATGGCACGTAACGAAGTAAATCCTTTGATTTCATCTTTAAAATTGGTGTCAATAAACTGATCTTCATTCCAGTCGTAATAACGAATCATTGATTATCACCTCCTATCAAAATATTCCCGAATCTGTAGCTTGGCACTCTAATGATTTTATGCGAGTTTGAGTTCATCGTTGTCTATACGGTGAGCATTAGGGGTAAAAAGTAGATGATTGAAAAATATTGTCACGTCAGATATGCAAGAAAACAGAAGAAGGGACAAGTGTCATGGAAATCGACAAAGTCTTACTCTTTGAACAGCGAAGTGAATTCCGAGAATGGCTACATCAACATGCAGATGATACACCCTATTGTTGGGTGATCCTCAGTCGTAAAAATAGTGGGAATGGATTACTGTATCTCGACGCTGTTGAAGAGGCGTTGTGCTTCGGATGGATTGATGGGATTGCTAAGAAGACAGCAGAGGGAGAATTCGTCCAACGTTTTTCACCCAGACGACAAAAGAGTAATTGGACGGAGCTGAACAAAGAGAGGGTAAGGCGTTTGATAAGACTCGGGCTCATGCAAGAACGAGGGTTGAGTGTTCTTCCTGATATGAGCTTTACGTCGTTTATTGTTGATTCAGAGATCATATTGCGGTTGCAGGAAGATCCTCGAGTCTATCAGAACTTCATGGCATTTCCTGAACTATATCGCCGTATTCGAATTGATACGATTCAAAGCGTTCGTCAAAACCGTGAGTTGTATACGAAACGGCTCGATAAATTGATTGAGAAGACGAGAGCAAATGAAATGTACGGACAATGGAATGACGATGGACGTTTGCTTCATGATTGAGTAGGGACATGAATTGATCTAATTAATTGCGCGAATGAGTCAAAATCGTCAATTTCCATAATGGATATACTCAAGAAATGTGAAAAATGTTGAAAGTCGAAACTTCCCTTCCCTTTGTTCGTAATGAGTAAGAAAGGGGGATACTTCGATGGCACCACGTTGCACGAATTGTCAGTATAAATGGAAAGTGAAAGAGGTATGGTCACTCGGATTTTCAAAAGACGGAAAAGCGTGTTCGAACTGTGGACACAGGCAATACATTTCTGGTGAAACTCAGCGTCTATTTACATTAGGCTATTTGAGTCTTCTATTTGTTCCATTTCTTCTATTTCGAATCCGATTAAGCGATGAGAATAATCCATTCCTGTAACAAGGATAACGAAAAACAGGACTACGATGCGTAGTCCTGTTTTTGTATGGTCTTAACATTCAATCCGTCTGCTTCCGGTTATACATCACGACGCTACCGACGAATGCAGCAAGCGCCCAAGCTGTGAGCAAACCGAGTTCTAGCCCGACGGCACCGAAGTTCGCACCGTCTTCCACTTGATGAGCCACATCAATCAAGAGCACGTTCGGTAAATACTCGAGCACTCCGATGATGGCAAAACGGTCTTGTAGTGGCAACAACATCGGTGAGAACGAGAAGAAAAAGAACGGTAACATGACAATCAATGAAGCTTCCATGACTGTCTTCGTCATCAAGCCGAACATCGTTCCGATCCCGATATAAAAGAATGTCGAGACGATGAGCGCGAGGGCGATCACAGCCAGATTTTTTGGAGCGTAATCCATCAAAAATGACGAGGCTACGATGAGGATCATCGTCGTCACGAACGTGAGGGCACTCTTTCCGAGCAAGATGTCGAGCGTGCTCGCCGGGGACAACATGAGCCCGCGAAGCGTGTTCTTCTCTTTCTCTTCGGCAATCAACGCACATTGTACGAAGATGGCCACGAGGCTAAACGTGATGTTGATGACGAAGTACGTGATATCGACGCCGCCGTCACCGATTCGTGAATAGAAGACGGCGAAGAAGAGCGGCATGATCAAGGTCGACGAGACGAACAAGTTTCGAGACAAATCCTTGTAGTCTTTCTGGAAAATAGCGAGTGCACGTTTCATTGAAAAAGTCATGATAATTTCCTCCCTGTCACTTCGATAAAGATATCGCCGAGTGTCGGCTCGTTGGAATGGATCGATGCGATATTTTTAGCACGCATCTGTTTATGGAGCCAGTCCGCGCCTTCGTCGGTTTGTGTCACTTCATGCGTCTGACCGTTGTTCAATTCAACTCGCATCGATCCTGTAGCATATTTCCTGCGCAATACGTTCGGAGCATCGAGCAGTTGAATCGACCCTTGATGTAAGAAAGCGACACGGTCACACAGCTCTTCGGCTTCCTGCATATCATGTGTCGTCAGAAAGATGGTCGTCCCGTTAGCCTTCAACCGTTCAATTCCTTTATAGATATGTCGAGAGTTGACCGGATCGAGAGCCGATGTCGGTTCATCTAGAAACAGTAACTCTGGCTCATGAAGAAGGGCGCGTGCGAGTGTCACCCGTTGCAACATCCCTCTAGAGAGTTTGTCGATGCGCTTCTTCCGTTCCCCGCTGAGGTTGACCATGTTCAATACCTCATCGATCCGAGTCTTTGGTTCATCATAAAGGTCACAATATAAGCTCAGGTTCTCTTCTATAGAAAGTCGTGTATAAAGACCACTATTGTCCGTCAACACGCCGATGCGTTTACGGTACTGTTCTTGTTTCAAATCAGCGACCGGTACGCCGAAGACGGTAGCATCACCGGCCGTCTGTGCGAGTTGTGACGTCAAGATTTTTATCGTTGTCGTCTTTCCAGAACCACTCGGTCCCAAGAATCCGAACACTTCCCCTTTTCCAACTGTAAACGTCACATCATGTAACGCTTCCTCGTTCCCAAACAACTTCTTTAACCCGTTCACTTGAATGATTGGTTCCATTCCCGTTCCTCCTTGTCGATGTCGTCTTGCTTGTCTCTATCGTATAGGGAATGGGGGAAGGCCGCACTAAAATGGCGATAAATGGCGCTTGTCAGGAGTTGAATGAAGCGAATAGAACTGTGAATGGAGACTATTTGAGCCCCATCATCGTCTTCAATTCTGCCATTTTTGTCTTGGATAACGGAATCGTTGTCTTCTCTGAATCATCCAAGACGAGACTGAAGCTATTTTTCGTATAGGTGATGACTTCGCGCACACGTTGTAAGTTCACGAGATATGACCGATGGCAGCGGAAGAAACCGTACGGAGTCAAACGCGTCTCGAGCTCGTTCATCGTGAAGACGCTCGGGAACTGATCCGATTGACTATGTAAAATCGACTGTCCGTCCTGACTTTCGATGAAGTCGATTTCAGGAGGGTCGAGTAAGATGATTTTTTCGTTCACTTTCGTCGGAATCTTCTCGAAACGGACGTGGATGACCTCAGATGAGATGTCTGTCTCATCCGCTTCTTCCGGTTCCACATCTAACAGGCGCAAGTGACGATGGTCGATCCGATAAACGGTCGATGTCATGAAGAGCGCACTCTCTATGTTGCTTGTCAACACGAGGACGGCTTTTTGTCTCGATGTCAATGTCTGTAACGTATCGCGTAGAAGGTGGCGTGTCTCTTGGTCCACGTCTTGGTCGGGTTCTTCAAACACATACAGGTCACGGTCCTGGAGAAGCAGCGCGGCGTACTGTGTGCGTCTGACAAGGGAGCGATTGAGACGGTGGAGGCGATGCTTGCGGTAAGTCGTGAGTTGGAGTTGCTGCATCACCGAGTCGACCGAGTCAGTTGAATCATATATGCGCTTGGTGAAGCGTAAATACTCCTCGATGGTGAGTCGGTCGTATAAACCGTCCCTTATGGAGAAGAGGGACAGTGTTGAAGCGTGGTCGATGTTACCGGTATAAGTCGTGATCTCCTGACTGATGAGACCGAAGATGATTTCCCGAGAAATCACGCCGCAATGAATGGCGGCCAACTCACCTGGTTGGATCGTAAATGAAATGTTTTCGAGAATGAGTGTGTCTTGTTGGCGAACCGAGACGTTTTGAAAAGTAAGCACCGAATCCCTCCCTTTTTAGTGGAATTATACCATTATCTGATTTAGAACTCGGAAAGTGATGTGTAATCATTTAAAAAGGTATTGTATGATAAAATGGATATAATTTGAAATCAGAAGAGAGTAGGTCTGTTGCATGGTTAAAGTCGTTCCATTCACATTCGAAGAAAGTAGTCTACATAGCATCGATGATACAGAAACATATGTGAACTATCCGGTGATTTACATTTTGAACGGAGAGAAAGAAGCATACATTGGTGAAACGGTTCATTTTAAAAAGCGAATGAAGCAACATCTAAAGCTTAAACAAACGGAACGGAAACAGCTGAGCCAAATTCATCTCATCAATCATGACAAGTTCAACCGTTCAGCAACATTTCATCTCGAAACAAAGCTCATCAATTACTTCTTAGGAGATGAGAAATATACTCTTCAGAATAAAAGTAAAACTGCGAACGACTTCACGCACAATTACTACAATAAAACTTACTACGACAACGAATTGTTTCCCGAACTTTGGAATGAATTACATCGGAAGGGACTTGTTCAAAATGAGCTTCATGCCATTGAAAATAAAGATATCTTTAAACTGTCTCCGTTTAAAGAATTGTCTGTCGAGCAATTAGATTTAAAAGAGCAGGTTCTTGATTTTTGTGAAACGCAAATGTCGAAAGTGGATCCGAATGCAACATACGGAGATTTATATGTGATTGAAGGGGAAGCAGGTGTAGGGAAGAGTGTTGTCTTGAGCTCAATCTTTAATACAATCCAAGCTCGAACAAAAGACACTAATTCAACACTTCATCAGACAAAAAATTATTTGGTTGTTAATCATGAAGAGATGTTGAAGACCTATAAAGGAATCGCCAAGCAGGTGAAACATCTTAAAGCAGGGGACTTCATAAAACCGACGCCATTATTGAATAAACTGAAAGACGAGAAAGCCGACATTATCTTTGTGGACGAAGCCCACTTGTTGCTGACGAAATCAGATGCCTATAACAATTTCCGAGAAAACAACCATCTTGAGGAGTTGCTGAAGAAAGCTAAAATTGTCATCGCTATTTTTGATCAACATCAAGTGTTGAAACTGAAGAGTCACTGGAATTCATTCAAATTGGATGATTATAAAAAGAAAGCAAGGACGGTTGAGACCTACAAACTAACCAATCAATTCCGGATGCAAGCAGATGAAGATATGATGAACTGGGTCAACACATTTAAAGAAAAACGAATCAATCCATTACCGAAATCTAAGCGATACGATTTACGAATATTTGAAACGTTAGAAGAGATGCACCGTGCCATCATCGAGCAAGATCGAAGATACGGGTTGAGCCGTGTTGTTTCGACTTTTGACTTTTTACACAAAAAGGACGGAGACACCTATTATGTGTATGAGTCGAACGGAGATTATAAAATGCCATGGAATACAACCGGTGGAAAAACGACGTGGGCTGAAAAAGCAGAAACCATCGCCGAAGCCGGCTCGATCTATACGATTCAAGGATTTGATTTGAACTATGTTGGTGTCGTTTTAGGCCCATCCGTATCTTATGATGAGGAGCAGGAGTGTCTAATGATTGACCCGAATTTATACAAAGATACGGGAGCTTATGCTGGAATCGAAGGTGTTGAGAATGTTGATTCGGCAAAAGAACAGATTGTCTTGAACTCGATTAACATATTGATGAAGCGTGGCGTCAAAGGCCTCTATCTATATGCGTCTGATGAATCGCTACGACGAAAATTATTGAAGCTACAAAGAGAGAGGGTATAAATATGAACGAAGTACAACGATTAATGGACGAGGTCATTAAATTCCGAGATGAACGCGACTGGGCGTTCCATCACAATCCGAAAGATTTGGCGTTATCGTTATCGCTTGAGGCAAGTGAGCTCCTTGAAGTATTTCAATGGGTGTCGAGTGAAGAAGCGCTTGAGACGAAGAAGACGGAGATGGAAGAGGAATTGGCAGATGTGTTGATTTACGCGTTGACATTCGCTCATGCTGCTGACATCGATGTTTCAAAAGCGATTGAAGACAAGCTTGTGAAAAACGCAGTGAAATATCCGAGTCCGCAAAAATGACTGAGGAGTTCTATATCAACATTCCATCCGATCGATTTATGATTCCTTGTCATTTAATGGGGCCTCATTTCTCTCCTTGCGCTGCATCAGAGAAAACAGGTATTCAATTTTATAAGCAAACGGAAGTTGGGGAAATTGAGCATATCGGAAAACGTAAAGAAATCGCTAAGGTAGGTCATGCGTCGTTTGAACCACCACTTGAAATTCAGCAAATGGAAAATCCGTATGTCGGACTTTTTTGGATGATTGACACTCTGGCAGAACATATTGATACCCTTCGCTCTTGTGGAGCCGATGATATCTGGATTGATTTGGGTGTGGTCTCTCACTTAGATGTGAAGTTAGAATTTGAACCAGATTTCTTGATGAAGCTTGCGAACTTAAAGGTTCCATTTTTGATTAGTGGATATATAGAAACTGCTGATGAATAATAGCAATACGAAAAATATGAGTGACATCTGTATACTTTAAAGCCAGGTTATGAATAAAAAGAAGTACAATCCATCAGGACTGTACTTCTTTTTGTAACACATCTTTCATGACCTCAATTGTCGTTTGAATCGATGCAAATTCTTCATTTAGACTAGCGAGCGACACATCATGGATGACCTCTGCAGGGATCCATGTCCCGCTGATCGATTGTCGGTCGAACGTTGCCGTCGCATCGGAGACAACAATCGGATTGAATCCCAAGTTTCCTGCCATCCGTGCGGTCGTCTCGACACAATGGTTCGTGATTAATCCGGTGATGACAATCTGTGTCGCACCAAGTGATTCGAGTCGTTCCTGTAAGTCTGTTCCGATGAAGGCGCTATTCACCTGTTTCGTTAAGATGACATCTTGTTCACGAGGTTGAATGAAGTCTTGGAACAAATGACCATCTTTTTTGAAATAGAAGAGTGAGGTCGGAACGTTCGTGACATGTTGGACATAGATGATCGGTTGATCATGATGTTCCCACGCTTCAATCAACCGTGCGATATTCTCTTCGCATTTTGGATTGTTGCGGTTTCCCCAGCTTGGATCATGAAAGGCTTGTTGGACATCGATGATGAGTAATGGAACGACTGTCGTTTGCATGTTGATTCCCCCTTGAATTGGTTACTTCAAGTGTATGCAACGGAGGAATATAGATACATAGAGGTTTGACGGAATTTTCAGCGAATGACTTTAGAAAGAACGGATTATGCACCATTACACTTTATTTTTGAAAGGTGAATGCCAAATGGATGAAATAGACCGCCATATTGTTGAATTGATGCAACAACAAGCCCGGATCTCGATGACCGAATTAGGACGACAAATTGGATTGTCTACACCTGCTGCGACAGAACGGGTGAAGCGACTCGAAGAACGTGGAGTCATCACAGGCTATCGGGCTGTCATCAATCCTGAAAAGATGGACAAACACGTGACCGCCTTTATTCTTTATGACACCCATCGTTGTGAGGCGTTCCGTGAATTTTGTCGTCAACAGTCGTCTGTGATTGAGTGTCATCGTCTAGCCGGACAGTATAGTTACCTCGTCAAAGTGGTAACGGAAAACGTGCGCACATTAGAGACGTTCATCGACGAATCGATGGAATACGGTCGTCCCTCATCTTTGATAAATCTATCTTCACCAGTATCATTCAGACCCGTTTTATGAAAGCTATGGAGTGACTTTTAACAGTGAGAGTGATTGCGAGCTAGTAAAAGAGAATAGATGAAATTTTTTCAGTACAAATTGATTTTTAATCAAATGAAAAGGAGGGGGACACGATGTCGCACGATGAGCGTTTACGAGAAATAACTAAGGCTCGCCTACGTACGAACCGTATCAATGTCTTGTTATCGCTCACTTTTTTGTTAGGGGGATGGATGATGTGGTGGTTTGGAGAGTTCTCTCTCATTCAAGTTCTCTTGGGAATCCTTTTGCTCATTCCACCTCTTTTGATGGTTCATATGTGGAGACGTACCCGAATGTTGCTTCGTTTCAATGAAGCGATGGAATATCAACGTATAGTTTGGTCGGAGTTCATTCTTGCGCTGGTTGTCGTCTGCATATTGATTGGAATTGCAACTACGATCATCCTAACCGAATCATTTAGCTTATCGACTGTTCCACTCCTGGTCATGTTCGTCACGGCCCTGATGTCTAGACACCTTGATCAGCGGATGAAGCAAATCGACCCTGAACATGTGACGTACGCAAATCTCGCTCGATATCAGACGAAACGCAGCTAACCTGAGTCAGCTACGTTTTGTGTTCGAATCTAATTGTTGTTCGATGTGGTCGAGACGTTCGATTAATACTTGTATCTGCTTCGAACGTTCACGTTCCATAAAGAGTTGCTCGTCTGCTCGTTTCTCAGAACGTGCCACGACATTACGAATCCACAAAATACCGATGATTAGTACAACGATTGGCAAAATCGTGAAGATGAGTCCGAATAATGAGACCATGATGACGTTCATATAGACATACCTCCCTTTCTACGTCTTCATTATACTTCCAAATATAACCTGTTTGAAAGGGGGAACCGTGGTATTTCAAATCCGACATGCATAAACTAAAAAAAGGAGTTCGATACATCATGACGTTTACTACATTTCAACGAGTCGGTACGTATCTATGAAACGGCCGACCCGACTTGGTACGGACGATGCGGGTTATGTCATCAACCAGACGTCCATCCGTCATGTGCAGCCTGAGTTTGAAAGTGTCCTTTTCAAAGCAATCGAATTGGTGAAAGAAGCATTCGATGAACAGCTACACAGCATATATCTTTATGGAAGCATCGGTCGCGGGACAGCTGTTGCTGGGCAATCGGATCTAGATTTGACGGTGCTCGTGCATGAGGACGTCGATGCGACAGAATTGGTGGAGCAGACGGAGCAATTGCTAATGCAACATCCGGAAGTCATTAAAATCGATTATGACATCGGGCGTCTAGATGTGGCACTGGATCCGGCGAATCGTTTTGAATGGGGCTTTTGGCTAAGACATCTTTGCACGTGTGTGGACGGGGAAGAAGTCTCGATTCAATTCCCGCGCATGAAGCCGGATGTTCGTGTGAGTGAGGCGTTGAACCAGGACTTGATTTCTTCAATTGAAGCAGCCAAGTCGAAATTGCTTCGTGGACAGATGTCTCATCTGGAGAAACGCTCCATCGTGAAGCGCGTCATCCGAGGTTGGTATTTAACGATCAACGTGAAGGACGAGAGTTTTGCGACGACTGTAGAAGCGTGCTTGGCGATTTTAAAACTTTATTTCTCGGAAGATCCGCGAGTAGAGCAAGGAGAAGCACTGTTGAGACAAGATGAAATCACAAATCAACAGCTTCTAGACTATTTGAATGAAATAGATTGGATTTAACGATGTCGCTCCTCGATTGGGATATATCCGTTCGGTCGTCTTCGCTTCACGTCTGTGTCAAAGAAGAAATAAGGGACATATAAAGCGCTTGATACGTACATAATGATGACAAATTCGATTGCGGTCGACCATTGAATGAGGTCGAATAAAAATAGAGACCATATGGGATATGAAACGAGACACATCGCCACAGTCATCCGACCCTTAGTTTGAATAAAACGGTACAAAATGCGCATCAATACGATATAAGGGAAGAATAGATAATAGAACATATTTTTCAATTGATGTCGTCCTTTCTTGCATATGTAAAACCATCTAACTCAGTATAATCGAGGAGAGACGGACGACAAAGGAGAATTTACAATGAAATCAATCGCCATCATTGGAGCTGGTATCAGCGGATTTTATGCTGCGAACCAACTTCATCAAAAGGGATATGACGTCACCATCTTTGAGGCACGTGATCGTATTGGTGGTCGTATCTTGACGAAGGACGGCTATGATCTCGGACCGACGTGGTATTGGCCGGATACGGAGAAGACCATCTCTGAACTCGTGGATACACTTGGACTCGAGTCATTCGTTCAACATACGACAGGACACATGGTGCTCGAACGTCAAACGACGACCGCACCGGAACGACATGTGTTACCGGAAGAAAGCATCGTCTTATCTAAGCGTTTAGTCGGTGGGATGACGAGTCTGGTGGAAGCACTGCATGCGAAGTTGCCCGATGACATCGTTCGGCTTGGGCATCGCCTGACCTCGATCGAGCGACAGTCGGACCGAGTCCAACTGACGTTTCACAATGGTTCGGTGCATCACACGGATGACGTGATCCTTGCGATTCCACCACGTCTCGTTGCGGAAGTGGTAATTGAACCGGCATTGTCAGCGCAAACGCGCAAAGCGCTCAAAACGACTCCCACATGGATGGCTTCTCAGGCGAAAGCGCTCATCGTATACGAGACACCGTTCTGGCGAGAAGAAGGTCTGTCTGGCTTTGGGATGAGCTGGGTCGGTCCACTTCAAGAGATTCATGACGCTTCTCTGATAGATGGACCAGGTGCGCTGTTCGGATTTTTCCGTCTGTCACCGGGAGAACGAGAAGCGCTAGGAGAAGGACCGGTAAAGACGCGTGTCATCGAACAACTGGAGAAGCTGTATGGTCCGAAAGCGAATGACTTCTTGCGATTTCACTACATGGACTGGTCGACAGAATCAGAGACAGCGACATCTGACGATTTCCTGCCGCTCACGGCATTCCCGGCTTACGGTCCGATTGAGCTCGGAGACCGTCTCCATTTGATTGGTTCGGAGACGGATGCGCAGTTCGGGGGACATATCGAAGGGGCATTGCGGTCGGCGAATCGAATCGTACAAGGGTTGGTATAACGAAAAAGACAAATCGTCCGACTAGCGGCGATTTGTCTTTTTATTTGAATTTCTGAATCATCAACGCGAGCGAACGGTTGATCATCTTCATCTCGTCATCCTCAAGGACGGAGAACATCTCTTCAGCGAGGCGCTCTTCAATCGCATCGATTTGTTTCGAGTACGCCAGACCGTTCGGACCAAGTCGGATGAAGCTTTCTCGAAGGTTTTCGGGATTCTTTTCCCGCATGACGAAGTCGCGTTGCTCGAGCACTTTGAGCACCTGACTGACAGCACTTTTGGAGATGGACATCTTCGTCGCAATCTCTGTCGTCGTCCACGTCTCTTGGCGTTTGAAGAGAAGCAGCATCTGTTCTTGTTGATAGCTCAGCTCGAACTCGTTCAGTTCCGTGAAATATTTCGTGAACAGCAAGTCGAGCTCATCGATTTGGCGATACATCGTGAGGACTTGTTGCTTTCGTGTTTCATTCAACGTGTCATTCATCCTTTCTTTACGGTGTCTGTCGGAACGTCTCGCTCCGGAGGTATAAGAGGACACCACACACTAATCCGATTATACCAAATGCCAATAAGAGCGTTTGAATCGGTACAGACAAAGCAACGAGCACCGATAAAATGGCGAACGCAATCGGTTCAAGGCCTGAGGCGGCGAGCGACATGATGCTCATGACACGCCCGATTTTGTCAGAGTCGCTTTGTTCCTGCATGATGGTGACCGTCGGCAAGTAGACGAGCATGATCATAAACCCGCTCATAGAAGCCGCGACCGCGAGAAGCGGAATCGATTGGACTTGAGTGTAGAGGAAGAAGGCACCGAGTGTCAGGAAGAGGACGCGGAAGACGAAGCGTCCACGATGAACGGTCCGCAGGAATAGAATCAGGAAGCTTGCGACGAATGTCCCGACAGCGAGCCCACCTTCGATGATACTCAAATCAAATGCTGTCCCTCCGACCGCGCCAACGAGAATCGGGATACTCATGATGAGCGGTCCCATGACGAACAAGTTGACGATGGCAATGGCGAACGTCCCACTACGTAACACAGGTGTCTGCGATACGTAACGAATGCCCTCTTTCAAATCAAGGAGTACATCTTTCGCTGAGAGTGGAGCGACCTCGGGAATGTTGTCTTGAATCAGACGTGGCATGATCAAAATCGCGGAGAGGAAAATCAATGCAGCCGACGTGCCGAAACTGAGACCAAAACTTCCCCACGTCAGTAGGATCCCTGCAAGGAACGGACCGATGACGAACATCAACTCGAGCGACCCTTGGAAAAGGGAGTTTGCCCGTTGCAACTGTTGACCTGATACGATTGAAGGCATAAGTGATGACAGTGCCGGGTAAGACATGCCATCTAAAAGACCAAACAATACGGAGATGATCAAGAGGGCTGTCACCGAATACGCGTCAGCGAAATGGAGCGCAACGACAATTAACATCAACACGCCTTGTCCGATATTCGTTAAGCATAACAAGCGACTCTTTTGGAATCGATCAGCGAACACACCGCCGAATACCATCATGACGACACGCGGCAACGAGACCGCCGTCAAGATAATCCCTAGAAGTGCCGGTTGTTTCAAAACGTCGATCGTCAACCATGAGACGCTCAAGAAGAAAATCGAAAACCCGAGCGTGAGCGTCATTCCGGATAACCAAGTGAATACGAACCGAGTATTCTTCAATAAATTCATGTTAATAACCTCTTACTTTCATTCTTCAACATATAGTTAAGTTAACTAAACTATACGGTGAGAAATTCATATCGTCAAGAAGCATGACTTTGGTACGAAAATGTAAAATAACGGAACTTTTCTCATGTTCATCTCGTATAGTGGAATAAGAGGTGAATCAAGATGAACAAACAAGAACGGATTAATACGATTTATCGTTATCAACAGCGTTGGCTCTTTTGGAGAATGGGACTGGCAGCTCTTACCGGGATGTTCGTCTTTCTTGCACTTCAGTCTGACGGTGCGTCAAAGTATATCATTCCATTAGGGGTCACATTAGCAGGCATGTTGTTCGCCATCGGACGAGAGCGGCGCTTCGTCAGGAAGTTGACCGCTGTAGAACAAGCAAAGCGCATCATCGATTGGCAGTATGTGTCGGAGATGGGACTCCTCGTCTTGTTGGCAATTCTTTTCCCATTAATCGTCTTGATTAACTGGCCGGCATGGTCGCTTTTCGTCGTCTTCTTAGGCGGGGTCATCTTATTGCAAGTCGCACAGAAAATGCTCGACCGGCAGATGCCGCAGTATGACGAAGAACAGCCGATGCGCCGCGAAATCAAACTCGACTTCGTGAAAGACTGAGGTGATACCGTGGACAAAGCAGAGCGATTTGAAAGAATTGAACAGTTTGAGAAACGATATACTCGTCTCAACATCATCGTGAGCGTAATCATGCTAGGCGTATCCATCTATTTTCTTTCGACATGGAGTCCGTATAGCATTCTTTTACCCGGTGTCGCACTTCTCTATACGACATGGCTTGAATGGAACAAGATGAAACTGCAGCAATCCTTCAACGAATCGACACGCTATCATCGATTGTTGCGGATTGATTTTACTGTCATGTTGATGAGTTTGATATGGTTTGTGATTTTGATTGGGTTGCATTTCAACGGAATCGATATCTTACCGTGGATGAGTTGGACGCTCCTGATTGGCGGGCCGTGTCTCATATTGATTCCACTTTGGATTGATCGAAAACAGTCCGAGTTTGATGAGCACCACGTCACATCAGGCGAGTGGGCTCGGTCAAACCGGGAACGTTTGAAACATACGTTAGATGATATTTCAAGGAAAGGTCGTAAAGATTCATGACAAAGAAAGAACGGATTCAAGTAATCGGAGGATATCGGCAGTCACGACAAACCCTCCACCTTTGGCTCACGGGAGCCCTTATTTTTTGTAACAGTTTTGTGCTCGGTTTTGATACATGGTGGATATGGGGAATCGGTTCGGTCCTCACGGCTGTCCTACTCATAAGGCTGACGATCAAAGAAGGACGTGTCTTACAGATTTTCACGGTGGGTCGAGGCATCCTACTGACAAAACGCTTATATCGCCTCTATTCCTACTGGATTGGAGCGGTCACAGCAGCAATTCTTTTCAGTCGTCTCCAGATTGCACCTGTCGCATGGGTCATCTTTGGTCTAGGCATCGTCATGTTAGCATGGACGCACTATCAGACCGTCCAACAATTGCGACAAGCCGACCCGGAGCAACCAACACGAGATGAGGTGACAAAGCATTACCGCTCGTATGAAAGGAGTACATATGCTGACGAAAGAAAAGCGAATTGAACAATTGCTGGAGCAGGATGACAGTCATTGGCGTTGGGGGTGGGGCGTCGCCATCGCGACGGTCGTGATGACGCTCGTGATTGCCACGCAGTCCAAACTCTACGCTCCACTCCTCGTCTTCATCAGTTTCTTTCCGTATCTCTGTTTTGAATGGCGGAAGACAAAACTGCTCCTGACCTTTAACGAGGATGGGCGTTACCAACGTCTGGTGTATACAGACTTTGGCATCCGGTGGCTCTGCTTCGTGTTGACCATCTGCTTATTGGCTGCCTATTATGCCGACTCGTTGTCTCCCGTCGTCGCGATTGCCGGGCTGTTCGGAATCGGTGTGATGTCGATTCTGGCACCTTATGTCATCAATCGAAACTTACAATCACTCGATGCGCATCATGTACGAGGGAAAGAATTGCGTGAAGCGCGCGATCAACGCTTCCGTGAGTCCAAAACGAACACCTGAGAAGGGTTCGTTTTTTGTTTGAGGACATCGGTCCTTTTCTTCTTCGGTACGGAGGCGTAAGCTGACAATGTACACAGAACTACTAGAAGAATCGAGGAAGACATTCATGTTAGCTATTTTGATTGGATTGACGATTGGGATTTTATTGCCGATGCAGACGAGTGTCAACTCACGTTTGCGTCAGGTGGTCGGCTCCCCGTTCGTTGCATCTTTTTTATCGTTTACTGTCGGGACGATCTTTTTGTCCTTATTGCTCTTATTGACCGGACAGTCATTCGGATTTGACGGCTCGGTGATTCAGGAAGGTCCGGGTTGGATGTGGATTGGCGGACTGTTAGGGGTCTTGTTCTTAACGGGAAATATTTTGCTGTTCCCAAGACTCGGGAGTGTCCAGACGGTCATCATGCCGATTTTTGGACAGATTTTGATGGGGTTGTTGATTGACCATTTCGGTTGGTTCAATTCTGTAGAACATCCAATTACGGCGCTTCGTTTGTTCGGAGTCGTGCTCGTCTTGTTCGGAGTCATCGGAACGGTCGCCTTATCCGATTGGCTCAACCGCCGAAGAGGCAAACTGGTCGTCTCCATGGAAACGGACACTAGGAATCTGAACCTGTGGCGACTGTTTGGGATTTTCACAGGGATGATGAGTGCCACGCAAACGGCCATTAACGGCTATTTGGGAACAGTGCTCGAATCGGCTCTGAAAGGGGCATTGGTCTCTTTCGTTGTCGGAACGTTGGCGCTCTTGCTCATTTTACTTGTCTCACGCCAATCCGTTCCGCTCGGTCAACTGAAAGGTCAACCGTGGTGGATTTGGCTCGGTGGGATCATTGGGGCGCTCTTCATCGGAGGAAACGTCCTCATCGTACCGATTGTCGGGACAGGAATCGCTGTCATCATCGTCATTGTCGGACTGTTATGCGGTAGCTTGCTCATCGACCGCTTCGGTTGGTTCGGCGCGAAGAAGAACCCGGTCACCGGGGTACAACTCATCAGTCTGGTTGTCATGGTCATTGGAATTGTATTGATTCGTTTATCTTAAGGGGGGAGAACGATGCGGGGAGTGCTCTTCGCCATGAGTGGGGGATTCTTTCTCACGTTGCAAAGTGTCGCTAACGCTCGAATCAGTTCACAGATTGGGACGTGGCAAGCGGCGACGTTAACACAATTCACTGGATTCGTCGTCGCGCTTCTCGTCATGCTGGTGCTCCGGGACCGCACGTATGTCGAGATGCGGCACGTGAAGCCGCTCTATTTATCTGGTGGGGCATTTGCGGCGATTATCTTATTTAGTAATATGACGGGCGTCCATAAACTCGGGGTCACGATGACAATCTCGTTGTTTCTCATTGCGCAACTGGCGCTCGCGCTCGTCATCGATTGGCGAGGATGGTTCGGAATGGTGCGACGGAAGTTGAACGGGGCTCAGTTGATTGGTGTGTTCATGATGATTGCGGGGGTCATCTTATTAAAATGGTAGGGGGAAACGTGCATGGTTGACGCGTATGTGAAGCAATTTGAATTGACTGTCTTACCAGAAGAAGCGCAGAACGAATTGCAGCTCGTCCGATACGAGCCAGGAGACGTCATCTGTACACAAGGTGATGAAGCAGGGCATCTCCGCTTCTTAGTGAAGGGAAAGATTCGCGTCTCCCATACTTCTGCTACCGGCAAACGACTCGTCCTCTCCTTCAAATATCCGCTCGACTTGATCGGGGACATCGAATATATTCAACGAACCCCGTTTTTGAATACGGTCGAGGCCGTCACGGAAGTCGAAATGCTTGTCATTCGGTTCGATGACTTGGTTCGTCATGCACATCAAAATGTTGCGTGGCTACACTATTTATTGGAAGAAATCACGCGAAAATTTGAACGGAAATCACAATCGCTCAGCTTCAATCTGTTCTATCCCGTGGAAGTGCGCTTGGCGAGT
The DNA here is from genome assembly GCF_018617245.1 of Exiguobacterium sp. s121. Taxonomy (GTDB): domain Bacteria; phylum Bacillota; class Bacilli; order Exiguobacteriales; family Exiguobacteriaceae; genus Exiguobacterium; species Exiguobacterium profundum. The sequence goes on along the minus strand of NZ_JACSJV010000004.1, from coordinate 64,569 downwards.
TATCTGTTATCGATGACACCGAATGACCAAACACTCGGCTCGACCGTCGACCAATTGACGGATATCGCTGATTTGATTGGGACGAGTTATCGTCATGTGAATCGGACGCTCCGGCGTTTCGTCGAGGCAGGATTGATTGAACGAAATCGGCGGGTAATCACGCTCGTCGATCGGGAAGGTTTGTTGGAGATTGTCGGGGAGAGCATTTATGAATAGGAGGGGAGGCATATGGCGATTGGCATGATACTTGCCATCTTCGGCGGGATGCTCGTCTGTGTGCAAAACACGTTTAATGCCAACGTCAAGAAGCGTGTCGGAGCATGGGCGACGACGACGCTCGTTCTCTGTCTTGGATTTTTAGCATCGCTACTCATTGGGTTGTTTCAAGAAGGTGGTGGCTTGTTCCGAGTAGAGGAGATGGAGACATGGTACTGGTTCAGCGGAATCCTCGGCGTCGGGGTCGTCATGAGTGTGACGCAAGGGGTTGAGCGCCTCGGGCCGAGTTACGCGATCTCAATCGTTATGGTGTCTCAAATCTTATTCGCGCTCCTCTGGGATACGTTAGGGTGGTTCGGATTGACGGCCGTCCCGTTCACATGGAAAACGGTCGTCGGGATTGTGTTAATCGTTGGTGGGGTGCTCGTATTTCAGTTGAGTGGAAAGGTAAAACCAACTCGCGCGTCGATGAATCGAGCGAGTTAAATGTTAAAAAGAAGTTCCACGTTTTGAACGAATCCTCTTTTAGAAAAACGCGTATAAATTAGAAGAATAGAATGAAAGGGGGAATCTTATGCAACAAGTAATGGACATGGGATGGACAATTTTAAACTTAGGGTTGTTGACGATGATTGGAATCTTTTTATTCCGACTCCTTCGCCGGCATTCAAATTAATCAGCATCTGACAATGGTCAGGTGCTTTTTCCTTTTTAATGGGAAAAACTCGAAAGTTTGCTTATAGATTGTTAAGATATAGATATCGATAAATTGGATGATTTTTACTTTTGGAGGGGTGCTAGATGTTACGTGAAGAACGAATGGAATACTTGTACGACAAAGCATGGACTAAAAAGGTCCGCTACTAGTGATCATCATTGGGGTAGTGACAGCGCTTTGGTTAATGTTCAATGATGCAAGAATGAGCCTGTCCCTATTCATCTTTTGTACGGCGATGCTGATGCCGCTTCTGGTAGCGACATGGCATAAAATCAAGTTGTTTTTACAGTTCAATGACTCATCCACGTACCAGCGCTTTATTTATCTAAAAGGCATGATTCAGTTTATTCTCTTGATTGGTGTCATATCGATGATGGCGCTCTATGCACTGAAGTACATATCGCTTGATACGTTAAGCCTGGGCTGTGCGACGCTGATTGCGGGTTGCCTCATTCTCGAGTCGTGGGTCGACTGGAAGATTTTAAAGATTGATGACGAGCACGTGGTCGAGAGTTTGTTGGGATTGATGAATCGGGAGAAGAGTAAGGGATGAAACTGATTGAGAATAATTTTCGTATAGAAAAATAACGAAAACACATGAGGGGGATTCGATGGTAGACCATGAAGTTAGATTAGAACGGATGTTGAAGGATGATAAGAAACGAAAGAAACAATTGACCCTTCCATTGGTTGGGGCCATCGTCTTGACCTTCTTCTATATATGGACGACGAACGTCTTCTTGTTGTATGCCATGATTTTTTTCGGACAATTTCCTGCCCTATATAAATCATGGCACCGCAAGAAGTTATTACTGTCATTTAACGAAGACAAACGGTATCAACAACTCGTGCGATCCGAATTTTTATTGGGTCTTACCTCGCCGTTACTTGTTCTCATACTGATTACCAGTGTGGAGCTTGAGTGGATTTCATTGTTCACGTTCGTCATCGTTGCATTTATTGGAATCATGGTTCTGTTGATTCTCAGTTTTCCAATCGACCGCAAGTTAAAAGAAATCGATCCGTTACACGTGACGGGTGTCGAACTCGGTCATGTCCAGCTACAACGGAAGAAACGAAAAAGTGAAGCGTGATGAATAAACAAGAGCGTCTCCCTAAAATGGTCGAACAGGATCTCGACGCACGAGGGAGCAGCACACTATTTGGCATCATCGGTCTGTTTCTCCTTCTCGTTGTTTCGGTCATAAAAGGTGTCACGGTGACGACGGTTGCCTTGTCTTTCCTCGTGGCCCAACTGCCGATGCTTTATCAAGCGTGGCGACGGATGAAGCTGTTACGTACATTTAACGAAGACGAGGAATACCAACGCCTCGTCCGTCGAGAATTTCAAATCATCGTCGCCATGTTTATGTCACTTGGTGTATTCACCTTCCTCACTTGGTTCGTATTCGATTCGATGCAAGAACTACTCGGTGTCGCATTGATTGGCATCATTCCGTTTCTCATCTTGTACGTGTCGATGGACCGTAAACTGCGTGAAGCGGACCCGGAGCATGTGACGAATCGGGAACTACGACGCGCACATCGAGAACAGAAACTCAGCCCCTGACACGCGTCAGAGGCTGAGCTTTTTCATGAGAACATCGCAACGAGAAGACCGCAGACGACCATTCCGAGTGTATAGAATGTGAACCGGTATCGTTCCCAAAACGATTCATTCATCGTGTCACCGCGACATCGTCAAGCGGCGTGTCAACCATCCGAACGAACGCTTCGTCCGGGTCGGTCGTTCCAGACTCGTCGAGCCAGTCTTGGAAGTCCCCTTCATACAAAACGCGTCCACCATGCAGGAAGATGACATGGGCATCAAGTTGAACCAAGTCATGTAACTGATGTGTGGAGATGAGACATGTCTTGCCCTCATCGACGAGTCGTTGCAGGCGGCGCATGATTTGAATGCGGGACGCCGGGTCGACCCCGCTCGTCGGCTCATCAAATAAATAGAGAGAACGTTTGATTGAAGATAAGAGCGTCACGAAGAGCCATTTCTTCTCCCCGACCGACATCTTCCCGAGCTTCATCGTCCATAGATGTTCGAACAGTTCTTGTTCGCGAGAAGTTGAAAGGTTATTCATATACGATTCGAGTTTCTTGAAGTCGGGACGTTGCGACAGACGTCCGATGAAATAGGCGAAGTCTTTCCCCGTCAACTCATGATGGTTGTACATGAGTTGCGTCAAATAGAGCATGTCCGTCGTCGGGACGAGGTCAAGTGACGCTTTGTCGACGGGAAGGGTACCCGTCATACAATCAAACAGGGTCGTCTTTCCGGCACCGTTCTGTCCAATCAAGACGTTCAATTTGTTTGGTTGTAGCGTGAACGAGACGTCATCGAGAACAGGACGTGTCGCTTTCGGATAGCGATAAGTGAGTTGGTTTACGTGCATAAGAACCTCCTAGCGTGTGATGAGTGAGACGAGACTGAAGCGTTTCAACGCAATCGCGCCGATGATGAAATACCCAAGTACAGAGAGGCCTGTCGCCCATACTCCGAACGAGAGCTCGACTTGAGTCGTCAGATGCAGCAACCCGAGCGCGAATTCGTGAAGCGCGTAGAACGGGTTGAGGAAGCTGAACCATTGATCAGGTGACTTGATCGCCAGTAAAAAGAGTGGGAACATCAGTATGTTCGCGAAAGTCCCGAGACTCGATACTTTCACTGGAAGTGTCGTGATGGCGACACTGGCAACCGCGAACGGGATACTGCCAATCAATACGAGTAGAGACGTTGCAATCAACTTGAACGAAAAGAACCCGTGTACGAGCGTGACGACCGTTGTGAATAAAGTTAAGCTGATGGAGGCGAATAAGAGTTGCGCCAAGATGACAGCGATGACATACGTCAGTTTGTTGCCTGAGATCATCACGTACGTTTTCATCAGTCCGTATTCACGCATACGGGCGAGTTCTACGCCGACACCGTTCACATATGTAGCAAGAATAATATACACCCAGAAATAAGAGAGCCCTGGGTAGTATTCCACTGTCGTTGCTTGGCGAATATCTGAAAATGACTGCGTCAAGGCGATAACGAGTGGGATTACGAATGTCCAAATGAATGGAACTTTATCCGTGACGACAACTTTGGCATACATAAAGAAATAACTTGTGATTTGATGCATCCTGTTCCTCCGCTTGTCTATTTGATTGTTTGTATCGTAGCACAATATACGGAAGGTTATTGGAAAAAGTTTCAAAAAATAATCCCTCATATCGAATGAGGGATGAAAGAAAATCATTTCACTTTGTCACGTTTCGCAATCTTGTCGCTCACTTGCTGACCGCTCAACGTCACCATCGGCATACCGCCACCTGGGTTGACGGTCCCGCCGACGAAGTAGAGGTTGTGGTAAAGTTCACTCTGTTTCTTATGCTTGAAGCCACCGTTCCGATTCTTGTCGGCGACCGTTCCATAAATGGCACCTCGGTCCGATCCGTACGTCCGCTCGATATCGTGCGGCGTCCACACGTCGCGTGTCACCGTATGTTCACGCAGACCATCGAGGCCCATCCGTTCCAATTTGTCGAGTACACGCTCTTCAAAAGCGGCATATTCTTCTTCCGTGAACGGTTCATCTTGGATATACGGGATGTGTGGCAAGATTTTGATGTTCTCGTGTCCTGGTGGCGCTTGGGTCGGGTCGGTCTTGTTGACGTTGACGAGGTAAATCGTCGGGTCGTCCGGAAGTTCATGTTTCTCAAAGATTTTATCCATTTGTTCATGTAGGTTCTCAGAGAAGAAGAAATTATGATGTGCCAGTTGTGGATAGGCTTTTTTCACCCCGAGATGGAGGACGAATCCGGAACTCGCCGGTTCGTATTTATCGACGAGTTTGTCGACATACTGTTTGTCCGCGTCGACCATCTTCTGATAGAACGGGATGACTTCCATGTTCGAGACAAAATAATCAGCGGAACGGAGACGTCCGTCCTCGAGCTCGATGGCGGTCACTTTCTCATTCACCGTATGGGCACGAACCACGCCTTCTCCGGTATGTAGCTTCACACCGATTTCTTCGGCGAGCTTCGTCAAGCCTTCCGCGAGCTTATGGGTCCCGCCTTCGACATACCAACAGCCTTGGGCATATTGCATGTAAATCATCATATTTAAGACAGCGGGTGCGTTATACGGAGACGACCCGACATATTTGACGTAATACGAGAGCATGTCCCGAAGATGAGGGTTACTGATCCGTTTCTTGATGGCGCTATACATCGTCGACGTCAAGTCGAATCCGAATAGGGTCGGGAAGATGCCTGTTTTCATGACTGCTTCTAAAGGCGACTCAAACCCTTCGGCCAAATAGCTCTTCTCGGTCGTCTTATAGATGCGCGCTGCATAATTCAACAGTTCACGATATTCTTGCATGTCTTTTCGAGAGAGGGAAGGATTCGCCCGTTGCATTTGTTCGAGGTCATGGTAGAGGTCGAGGACGGTATCGTCCGGGAAGAAAGAGCGCCATTCGAGCTCAAGTCGTTTGATGGACACATAGTCTTCCATCCGTTTCCCGCTTCCGCGGAACAATTTGTCGAAGATGTGGGGCATAGTTAATATTGAGGGTCCGAGGTCGAAACCGAATCCGTCTTGTTCGAGCCGATTCACTTTCCCGCCAATGTGATCATTCTTTTCGTAGAGTGAGACGTCGTAACCTTTTTGAGCGAGTGAGATGGCTGCTGACAATCCGCCGAGCCCTCCGCCTATGACGATGACCGACTTATCCACTGATGGCATATATTCGCCGCCTTTCCGAAGTGTTATTTTCAAAAAACAGAATGAGTGCTACCTCTTCTATTCCCGTTTCTAAATGAAACGAACATGCATTTACGGATTTGCCACATCCACAAAGATGTCATCCCTGAATCGGAAAAAGTTTTGTATAGTTAGGCTAGAAGCATAGGACGGAGTCTAGATGAAGGTAGGAATTTAAGATGATCGTAAAAACAATCACACTTCACTTTGCGAACGGGGATGAAATCACCATCCCGTTTGATGATATCGAATCGTGTCGGATGCATGATATTCAAGACGGGATGCGTGTTGCGGCGGATGGACAATTGATCAAAGAAAAAGTGATGCATGGACTCGACCTCGTATTAAAGGATTCGGCGAACCAACTGGAATGGGATGGTCCAGGTAGACCGTTTGACCGTATCCTAAGTATGTCGGATTTACAACATCTCGCCTTCGAGTTTGAAGGAATGCGAGGAAAGTCATACCGCATCGCCTGGCATGATCTGGAGGCAGTACAGAACGCATACCAGACGACAACTGAAGCAAATGAGAACTTACACGTGCACGTTCGCGTTTCGTAAGTGAACGCCTCTCGTTTATCGCGAGAGGCGTTTATAATTTGTTTACAACTTGTGTTTATCCTTAACATATCAACAATAAGGAGGAACACAAGATGAACAAAAAAGTGAAATGGGGCATGGGGATTGGTGTGCTCGCCCTTACATTAGGAGCTGGAGTCTTCTTGATGCCGGATGCGACCGACTATAAAACGGAAGCCGTCGCGGTTGAGACGATTGAAAATCGTTACACGTTTGCGGGGCAGGTCACGGCAGTCGGGGATGAGACGACAGGTCGATTCATGGTCGATGAGCGAGATATCGGCAAAGTGAATGAAGGGGATGCGTTGACGATCTATGTGACGGCGCTCGACACCGAGGTAGATGGAACAATCGACGTCATCGCAGAGGAAGCTGAACCGATGACGACACCAGGCGCATCCGCTCGCTATGCGATGACCGTGACTTTCCCTGAGACAGACAATTTACGGAATGGGATGACGTTAGAAGGCAGTCTAGTCGTCGATCGCGCTGAAGATGCAGAGACCTTGTCGCTCGACAGCATCATGTTTGAGGATGAGGATGCATACGTGTATGTGCAAGGAGACGAGGGTCCGGTGAAACAACAGGTCGAGCTTGGGTTGACAGACGGAAGTCGAGTCGAGATCAAAGATGGATTAGACGAGACCGAAGTACTCTTACTCGATGAGACGACGAGTGGAGGGTTGATGCCTCCACGAATCGGAGGTGGGCAATGATGACGACACTCATCTCGGTCGAACAATTGACCAAATCGTACGGTGAGGGTGACAATCAGCAGACCGTATTACGAGGAATCGATTTAGAGGTGAAAGAAGGAGAGTTCGTCGCCATTTTGGGACCATCCGGCTCTGGAAAGTCGACACTCATGAACATCCTTGGTTGTCTCGATGGTTATTCGAGCGGTCGTTACCGGTTTGGGAACAAGGATGTGACCGGATTGTCCGAAACGGAGCTTTCTCTGTTTCGAAACGAACGCATCGGATTTATCTTTCAGCAATTCAATCTACTTCCTCGGTTGAGTGCTCGAGAGAACGTGGAACTTCCGCTCATTTATCAACGATCTTCAAAAGCGGAAAGACAGGAACGAACTCGACAGATGTTAGCGCGTGTCGGATTAGGCGATAAGATGGACCACTTTCCAAATCAGTTATCAGGTGGTCAGCAGCAACGTGTCGCTATCGCTCGGGCGCTCGTGACGAATCCATCGCTTCTTCTCGCGGATGAGCCGACGGGTGCGTTAGATCAAACGAACGGTCGTCAAATTATGGCGCTCTTTCACGAGCTACATGCGGAGGGAAAGACGATCATCATGATTACCCATGATATCGATATCGCCAAAGAAGCGACTCGTATCGTACATGTGCGTGACGGGAAGATTGAAAAGGAGGAACGGGTGCGATGATTCGAGAAAATATACGCATGGCTTGGTTGACGGTCATCAGTCACAAGATGCGCTCCTTCTTGACGATTTTAGGGATTGTCATCGGGACGGCTTCGATTATTGCCTTGATGACGATCATTTCCGGTGTGACCGATTCCATTAACGATGAAGTCGCGACGTTTGGAGCTGATCGTATGACCGTTCAAATCGGAGAGGATGGGAAATCCGGTGTCAGTATGGCGGACATGGATCGGCTCGAAGCCATTGAGGGGGTCGCCTCAATCTCCCCGACATTGAGTCAAATGACCGATGTATATGTATCGGGGCAGACGGAACAGCAAACCATTCTTGGGAAAAGTGAAGCGTTCTTCAAAGACGATTCGGTTGTCGCAACCGGGCGCGGATTGACACCACTCGACGTTAATCAACAGACGCATGTCGCCTTGCTCGGAGAAACGATTGCGAAAGAGGCGTTTCCGACATCCTCTCCTCTCGGGGAAGAGATCTCTGTTGGTGGGATTCGTTACATCGTCGTTGGAACGCTTGCGCCATCATCGGAATTTTCCATGTCAACAGACGAGGCGATCGTCATCCCTGTGACGACTGCACTGACGCAGTTTCATCAAGGGACGATTGCCACGTTCGACTTATATACCGAATCGGGTGCATCAGCTGTCGTACAGGATGAAGTGACACAACAGCTGACGACCGCATTCAATGGACGTGACGCCTTCACAGTAACGAGTTTTGAGGATGCGCTCGCTTCCATCGATCAAATCAATGCGCTTCTCAGTATGCTCCTCGTTGGCATCGCTTCGATTTCTTTACTCGTCGGAGGCATCGGGATCATGAACATGATGCTCGTTTCGGTGACCGAACGAACAAGCGAGATCGGACTGCGTAAAGCACTCGGTGCGACGCCTGGTAAGATTCGACAACAGTTCTTGTTTGAGTCCGTCCTGCTTTCGATGCTCGGAGGGCTCGTCGGTGTCTTATTTGGTGGACTGCTCGCCTTTGGACTGACGCTCGTCATGGGCGTACCGTTTACATTGGCAAGTTCAACCGTCGGATTGGCACTCGGTTTCTCTGTCATCATCGGAGTCATATTCGGCTACATCCCAGCCCGGAAAGCCTCGAACTTGCAACCGATTGAAGCGTTGCGAAACGTATAAGCCATTAGAAAGAAGGGGAAACAGATGGTCACCATTTTACTCGCAGAAGATGATGAGGCGCTCGGCGGTTTATTAGTCGATTATTTGACGGTGGCCGGTTATCGTGTCCTTCATGCAAAAGATGGAGAAGAAGCACTCGATTGGCTCGACCGTGAGCCAATCGATTTGCTCATTACCGACGTGATGATGCCACGGTTGGATGGACGTGAACTGACGGGACAATTACGTGACGCCGGGTATACGCTCCCGGTGCTTATGCTGACGGTCCTCGATGCGATGAATGACAAAAAGAGAGGGTTTCATGCCGGAGCGGATGACTATGTCGTGAAACCGATCGATCTCGAAGAACTCGAATTACGAATTGAGGCATTGTTACGACGAGCGCGCATTCATCACAGTCATCAGATTCAGTTGAACGACTGCGTACTCGATGAGACGACGATGACGTTAGAAACGACTTCTGAGACGATCGAACTCCCTCGCAAAGAGTTTGAACTCCTCTATTTTTTGGCGACGCATTTGAATCAAGTCTTCACCCGGCAACAACTGTTAGACCGGATTTGGGGATATGAGACGGAGAGTGAGACCCGAACGGTCGACGTCCATATTAATCGACTGCGTGCGCGTCTTAAGCCGATTGATGCATTTCAGATCAGTACGGTGTGGGGACTCGGTTATCGATTGGAGCTGAAAAGATGAAACGATTTATTAGTACCATCTACGGACGATTTTTAATGATTTTCTTCGGACTCTTGTTGATTCCAATCCTCTTGACGTTCACGATTTTTTTGACCTTTCAGTTCAATGCACTGAAGACACAAGTCGAAGAAATGTTGGTAGACCGGGCCGACAGCATGCAGATGGCCTCACAAGATTACGGTCTAGCGTCTGATGCGGTCTTGGACCTCTTTGATGACGCGACACTGAATGCCCAGACGATGCGTTATGACCGTGCGGAATGGAGCGTTTCGGAACGAGCGACATTAGAACGGGGTGAAGTGCTGTCACAGACGGACCGTCTTCCACAAGTCGCTTTTTTACTCGACGAGACCGTGGTCACGTTGTCTCCGAACGCAGACGAGAATCCGATTTCAATCTTCCGTGACGTGTCGTTACAGACCTTGTTCCTGACAGCACTCATTTCAAGTGTTCTCATTCTATTCGCAGTTCGACTGATGACACGACGCATCGACCGTGTCACGGATGCCGTCAACCGTGTGACCGCTGGAGACCTATCGGTGCGGATTCATGACGTAGCAACAGATGAGATTGGAATGCTCGCGAAGCAGTTCAATCAGATGACCGAGACGCTTGAAACGAATGAAACGAAGAATGAGGAATTGGCATCCGTTATGGCACATGAATTTAAGACGCCGGTCGCTTCGATTTTAGGGTATGCCACGTTGTTGAAACGGGGAGGACCTTTTGAAAAACAAAGTGAATATGTCACGAAGATTGAGCGTGAAGGGAAACGACTATCGCGCTTGTCACAAGACGTGCTCCGGCTGGCGAAATTAGACCACACGATTGTCGGTCTACATGCGACGGAACTGTCTCTCAGTGAGCAGATCCGGGAGGCAATCTTATCCTTAGATTCAGAGATGACACGCAAACGAATGAACCTAGATTTGACTATGGACGAAGTCGTGATGAAGGGTGATGCTACACTTCTTCAGCAAGTTTGGATCAATCTACTTCAAAATGCTGTCGAATATGCATATGAAGAAAGTACACTGCATCTTCTGGTGGAAGAGGATGCGACGCACATCACGTGTGAGATTCGAGACGAGGGAGAAGGCATGACACCTGAACAAGTGGACCGGGCGTTCGAACGCTTTTATCAGGCCGACACATCTCGTCATCGCAACGGTTCAGGACTAGGGCTAGCCATCGCTCGTCAAATCGTACAGTTACATGGTGGAGAGATTACATTATCGAGTGAGAAACAGATTGGGACAACGGCGAAGGTCGTCTTTCCAAAGGAGGACAGGTAAAGCACCTGTCCTTATTTTCGTAGATTCACACCGCCGGCAACGAGCGGTCCTTCATAGGTGATCGTATAGATAATCCGGGCGATGTCTTCCGCTGTCTCTTCCGAAGACGGATTGTTTAACCACTCATAGATGACGCCCATGTGAGCCGAAGAAAGATAGGCGACGAGATATGGAGGCGGGACCATCATCTTGTCCGGATCAAACAAGGTTACCGGGGAGCGCTGAAACAAGGCAGCCTGCATAAATTTTCGAAGTTTTGCCTGGAACGTCGGATCTCCATTTGGTCCGAGGAGCGGCTTCATGATGATTTGATTGTCTTCGATGAAGCGGATGAACGGGACGAGATAATGATACGAGTTATCAGTTCGCTCGTCTCCAAAGATGTGCGGGAGATGATGAATCAACTTCCGTTCAGCCTCTTCAAAGATCTCGTCGACGCATTTCTCCATCAACTCGAACTTATCCACATAGTGACTATAAAAGGTTCCCCGATTAATACCGGCCCGTTCAGTCAATTGCTTGACGGTGACGGCTTCAAATCCCTGTTCTTCAATGAGACTAAAGAAGGCATCTTTGATCAGCTTCTTCGTTCGGATGACGCGTAAGTCAGTTTGTTCCATATTATTTCTCCTTTTCCTCAACACATTCATTGCATCTGTCGGAAAACCGACACGATGACCGATATTGACGATTGTTGCCACCGTGAACGGGGACTATACTGAACATATAAACCAACACGGTGTCGATTATCTTGAGTATACACGAGGAGGCGCCGAAAAGGAGTGACAGAAATGAACATTCAACTGCAACACGTCGACAAGTCGTTCGGCGACCAACTCGCCATCGACAACATCGACTTCACCATCCCATCCGGAGAAATTTGCTGCTTGCTCGGACCATCTGGATCGGGGAAGACGACGCTCATCCGACTCATGATCGGCGCCCTCGCACCGGACAAAGGAAGTGTCCATATCGGCGAAACGAAGATGCCAAACATGGACATGCTCCAACAAATCGGATTTATGCCGCAGAACGATGGCTTGTACGAAGACTTGTCGGCCGAAGCGAACCTCGCCTTCTTCGGATCGATTTATAAGTTAGGGAAAAAGGCGCTCCAAGAACGCATCACCGAAGTGCTCAACCTTGTCGATTTAACGAACGACCGGCATAAGCTCGTCCGCAATTTTTCAGGCGGGATGAAGAAGCGTCTTTCCTTGGCCATTGCCATCCTGCATAAGCCCGATGTGTTGTTTCTTGATGAACCGACGGTCGGAATCGATCCGATTTTACGCCGACAGATTTGGGATCAGTTCCAAACGATTCGGGCGGAAGGGACGACCATCATCGTCTCGACGCACGTCATGGATGAAGTGCTCGAATGTGACCGGGCTGCGCTCGTCTATAATGGACGGTTGATCGCATATGACCATGTGCAAGATTTGCTTGACCAGACCGAGAACGGCCGCGTCGAAGAACTGTTCTTGATTGCCGGGAAAGAGGGGGTGGGTGACCATGCGTAACTTGGCGAAACGTGTCATCTTTCAGACGTTGAATGATAAACGAAGTGTCGCCTTGATTTTGATTGCGCCACTTCTCATTTTGACACTCGTCTACTTCTTACTCGGGGACTCGGATTACGTGCCGACTGTCGTCCTGGACGACAACGCACCCGAACAGCTCGTCGATGCGTTTGAAGACGAGACGCTCGAGGTGGAACAGGCCACGTTCGATGATCCGAAAGCATATATCGAAGACAATGAACATGTCGATGCCGTGTTTGAAATGAGTCAAGAAGGAACGACCATCACGTTACGTGAACCGTCGACGAAGTCGTCGAAGGCGGTTAGTGAAATTCAGGATGCGTTGACGACGCTCAATCCCGCAGCCGAGATCGATACGTCATTCGTCTATGGGGAAGAGGACCAATCGACATTCGATTCGTTCGGCTTCGTCTTCCTATCCCTCTTCTCGTTCTTCTTCGTGTTCATCCTATCTGCGATGGCACTCGTCAAGGAACGGAGTGGGGGTACACTCGAGCGACTGTTGATGACTCCGATCAAACGAGGGCAAGTCATTTTAGGATATACGCTCGGGTACGGAACGTTTGCGGTGATTCAGTCAATTTTCATCGTGCTCTATTCAATTTATGTGCTCGGTCTGTCTTCGCTCGGGAATATGGCGTGGGTCATGTTGACGATGCTACTCATGGCGGGTACGGCGGTACTCTTCGGAGCGACTATCTCGGTGTTTGCCCGATCAGAATTACAGGTTGTTCAGATGATTCCGTTCACCATCATCCCGCAAGTGTTCTTCTCGGGACTCATCCCGCTCGACTTGATTCCATATGGTCTCGGGAACTTGAGTTACATCATGCCAATCTTCTACGGAGCGACAGCGATCAAGGAAGTGATGGTCTACGGAAGTGGCTTCTCAGGCATCTGGGTGTATTTACTCGGTTTAATTCTCTATGCAGGGGTCTTGTATCTCTTGAACATGCGGGCGCTCGGGAAATACAGAGGACACTGAGTTAAAACGACAACACCCAATCTTGAAACTGTTGAAACGCCGGGATTTGATTGGCCAGTCCGATGACGAGAAACCAAGCACCGGTATAGAAAAATGCAGAGATAGTCGTATAGAACGCATACGTGCGAAGTTTGAGCGATGTGAACCCGGCGATGTAATGGAGCGGGTGCCGAAGGCCGGGAATAAAATAAGAAATCATAATGGTGCGTGCCCCGTATGTTTGATAGAGCGCCTCGGCTTTTTTAAGATAACGAGATTCGCGTTGTCGCACGGGTAGGATACGATGAAGCCCTTTCCCGATTAAATAGAACCAGCCGAACGTGAGCGTGAAGAGAATCCAGGTGGAGACAAATAAAAGCCAACTTGGGACAAAATCATCCGCGACCGTCAGATGGGTGATCATTAAGACGTCGTCAGATAATGGGGTAAACATGATGCCGATGGCGAGCATGCCATAATGTATGATCATTTCCATAATAAATTCACTCCTTACCTTGTCTAGTATTCACTCGCAAGCGTAAGGAGTTTTTAGTATTCTCTTAAGAAATCTTAAGAAGTTGGAAAGGAAGTGCCGTTACTGAGTTTGTTACACTCATTAATAGAGGAAATGAATGTAGTTTACTAGTGAAAAACGAGGAGGAAAGAGATGCGTTCACAACCCGTCATCTGTATCGCTGACGACGATGAAGCGATTCGAGAATTACTTGCTATCTATTTAAAAAATGAAGGATATGCACTCCGATTTGCGAAAAATGGACAAGAAGTGCTCGACCTCGCGTCGACCGAAACGATCGATTTGCTCATTCTAGATTTGATGATGCCTGTCATGGGTGGGATTGAAGCTTGTATTGAGATTCGAAAGACGCAGTTTATGCCGATTTTGATGCTCACAGCCAAAACGAGCGACTTGGATTTGATGCAAGGCATTTCCGTTGGAGCGGACGACTACATTAAAAAACCGTTTAACCCACTTGAAGTGACGCTGCGTGTCAAATCGTTACTCAGACGATATCGTGATTATGGGTCAGATCGAGCAGACCTCACGAGTACACTCGTCTTTGAAAATGTGACACTTGATTTACAGACGCGACAATGTCGAAAGGATGAGATGTTGATTCGACTTACACCGAAAGAGTTTGATATTCTCGCCTATTTTATGCGTCATCCAAATCAAGTCCTAACAGTCGAACAGATTTACGAGGCGGTGTGGGGTGAGGCAGCATTTGAGGTCGACAACACAGTGATGGTCCACATCACAAAAATCCGAGAAAAGTTAGAAGACACACCACGAAAACCGACCATTATCAAGACGGTGTGGGGCGTGGGGTATCGATTATGAGACGGAGACAATGGGATCGCTTGCTAGTGAAGTTGATTGGTATCATTTTAGTCAATGCATTGATTGCGACGATTGCTTTTTTAATCATGGGCTATTCGATCAGTTTATACTACATTGAGAACGAAACAACACCAGATCCGCTGACGTCCAATCTTATGTTTTTAGGGGTGACGTTCATTGTTATTTTGATCTTTATTATTGGATTTTCACTGATGATGCGGAAAACACTTCGAAAAATCACGTATTTATCGAGTGAGATTGAACAGATTGCAAACGGTGACCTCGGTCGAACTGTCAAAGTGGAAGGTCGAGACGAAATCGCGTCGCTTGGAGAGAGTGTGAATCGGATGTCAGCTCAATTAAGTGAATTATTTGAGAAGGAACGGGCGCATGAAGAAGAGCGGAACCAACTATTCTCCAACCTGTCGCACGATTTGCGGACACCGCTCACGAGCATCAAAGGCTATACGCAACTCCTGCAAATGAATCGGGAACTGACGCTTGCAGAAAAAGATCATTTTCGTATTCTAAATGAAAAAACGGATCAGCTTGAACATTTGCTAGATCAGCTGATGAACGTAAACCGACTCTATGCCCCACATATGCAACTAAAGAAACAGAGACTCAACCTGAGTCTATTGACGACGCAACTTATCCACGAGATGGAGCCGTTGTTTAATGAGCGAGGTCTTCATTTACAGACTTCAATCAGACCAGATATATGGATGGAAGCGGATCAAGAACAGCTCATTCGCGCTTTTGAGAACCTTTTATCGAACGCATGGAAATATGCGGAGCAACCGAGTCCGATTCACATTGATCTCCAGACCAGGGAGGATATGCTTGAGTGGTCCATCTCGAATGCGACAACGACTGAAACGATTGAGGCCATTCCTCATCTGTTTGATCGCACATATCGTGTCGATTCCTCGAGAGGGGTCACGCCAGGTGATGGGTTGGGTCTATCGATTGCCCGCCAAATCATTTTATTGCATGGTGGACGGTTGACGGCCGCACCGCTAGAGGGTCAGGTTATTTGTTTTCGGGTATCGTTACCGATGGAATGAGATATCCCATTAAGATTGTATCGAAGTGCTGTCCATCAATAAGCTTATCGTCCCGTAATCGGCCCTCGACTTCGAAGCCGTAGCGCTCATAGAGTGCTATGGCTTTTATATTTGTTTCAATGACACTTAAAGTGACTTTATGAAGGCGTTCCGTTCGCGCCCAATCGAGAACATATCGTAAAATAGCTGAACCTAAACCGAGGCCCCAATGCGCTTGCAGAATTCCAACTCCAAATTCGACAGTGTGGGATTTTCGAGCGAGCACACTACCTTCGCAGCGGGCAAACCCGACAATTTCCCCATCGACTTCTGCTATAAGAAATAGTCGATTCATGGTATTCAAATCAGAATCGATTAGAAATTGAATGGCCTCCTCACTCAATACACCTTCTCCAGGTTCGCGGTCTAAATAGTCCGTCTCTTGATCGATTTGCAAACGAATGAAAGCGAGGGATTTCGCGTCGTCTTGTGAGGCTTGACGAATGGTACAGTGTTGTTCGTTTCGTATGTATGAAATAGGGTTCATGATATCCTCCTTTGTAATATCGGTCATAAAAAAAGCACTCGGACCATTGTCCGAAATGCTCATTAGCGTTTGAGTAACAACATCACGCCGGTCACGAATAATGCGAGTCCGCTCGCGAGTCTAACTTGTTTGCACGTCACGTTCTTTCACCCCTACATTTCTTATCTGTTTGCTTTAGCGACACGTTTTGGTATTTTCGACATTTCTTGATAAATCGAAAGAATCTCGGTCCCGTAATTTCCTTTCGGCTGCATGGCCCACTTTTGGTGAAGAGATGGCCACGTCGTTGCAGAGCCTCGCTTGACGAGATGGAAGCGTGGGTCGACTTGTTTCGTATTCAGTGCATCGTGTGAGGCGTATGCCTTTAGATGCTGAACTTGAGCAGTCACGCCTTGATGCGGTGAACGGAAATAGTGACCTTTTACGCCATTCCCAGTCGTCCCGATTCCGGAATAGTTATGTTGTTCAGGGAGTACATCGCCACCATATCGAAAGTAGCCTGTCTCTTTCAGTGCTTGAGCGAACGCGACATCCCCACGAACACCTTCCTTAGCGCCGATGATGACGAAGAGGTTCGCCAAGTCTTCGACCGACGTTTGTACTAGCCGGACATCACGAGGATTCTTCTTTTTTACGTAATCCGCCATTTGTTGCGGAGTCAAAGCCGATACTCCCATAATAGCACGATTCTGCTTCTTCGGGGCCGCCTCAACGATTGATCCAGTCGAGAGAAAAGAAGATGTGATCAGAAGAAATACAATCATCAAGCTAAACACTTTTTTCATCATATGTACCCTCCTAAACGAATCATATCCATTGAGAAATAATACCATATTAGGATTAAATTTTAATTTCAGATTTATTTATGAAGGAAATGAGAAATTAAAAAAAGCCGCTCTGAATTCAACATTCAAAGCGGCTTCTCAACATTTAATTTGCTTGTTTCAATTCTTCAACAGTCTCTACTTGATCATCGAATTTCCGCACATCCACTCGTTTTACGAAGAACGCAAGGACGAGCGCCAAGAGGTTCATCCCAAGTGCGACATAAAATGAATATTGAATCCCAGATAAGAGGGCTTGCTGAGTGATGGCACCCATCGAACTCTCTGTGAGTGTCGCAGGATCGACCCCTGTCATCAATGATTCAGCCTCCGTACGTGTCACCGAGTTCATGATGGTGACGAGGACTGCCGTACCAATCGCGCCAGATACTTGTTGGGCCGTGTTGTTGATGGCCGTTCCGTGTGGATTGAGGCGAGTCGGTAACTGGTTAAGTCCATTAGTCATAATCGGCATCATAACCATCGACATCCCAAACATACGCAACGTGTACGTTAAGACGATGTACGTGTAGGTCGAATCGAGTTGGACGTTTGCGAGCATATATGTTGATACCGCGGTGATTGTCAGACCGGTAAGTGCCAATAATTTTGGCCCGAATCGGTCAAACAGTTTACCCGTGATCGGTGACATGATTCCCATGATGATCGCACCAGGGAGAAGCATGAGCCCTGAATCGAGTGGTGAGATGCCACGTACGCTTTGGACGTAAGCCGGTGTCAAAATCATACCGGAGAACATTGCGACCGCGTTGACCATCGCAATGACTGACGCGAGTGCGAACATCGGATGTTTGTAAGCACGTAAGTCGAGCAATGGTTTTTCCATATGAAGCTGGCGGTAGATGAAGGCAATCAACGAAATGGCACCGACAATCATCGTCGCCAAGACGATTGGGTTATCCCAGCCGTCCGAACTTGCTGAACTGACACCGTATAAAATCCCACCGAATCCGAGTGTCGATAAGACGAGCGACAAGTAGTCGAGAGATTGATCTTTATTTTGGACCATGACGTTCTCTGCTTTCCAAACAGCGAGCGCGAGACCGATGATCGCGAGCGGTAAAATCATTTCGAACAAGACGCGCCAGTCATAGTACTCGACGATATAACCGGAAAGTGTCGGTCCAATCGCAGGTGCCGAGATCATGACAAGTCCGAAAATCCCCATCGCCATCCCCCGTTTTTCACGCGGGAAGCTGACGAGCATGACGTTCATTAAGAGTGGTCCCATTGTTGAGGCACCGATGGCTTGAATCATTCGACCGCTCAACAACCAGCCAAAGTTTGGCGAGAAGGCCGCGATAGCCGTACCGATGGCGAAGATGCTCATCGACGTAATGAACAAGTTTCGGTTTGAAAAACGAGTGATTAAATAGGCGGATGCCGGAACGAGCACCCCCGTCACGAGCATAAAGCCTGTCGCGAGCCATTGTACGGTCGAGTAGTCTGCAATTTTGAGATCGACCATGATTGATGGGAGCGCGACGTTCAGTAATGAGTTGTTTAAAAATGCGATGAATGCACCCGCAAAGAGCACCGCCAACATGACGTAAGGCGGTTTCTTTTGGAATTCTGGTTTCATATGGATGGCTCCTTTATTTTCTAAATAGTTATGTGTTGGTAAGTGTCGATGAAATGATTTTATACCCGTTGTATAAATAAAGCAACCATTTTGTACTATTAGTCTAAAAAGGTTTTCGGTGCTATAGTAAAGGTACAAACTAGACAGAACGGAGTCACGAAAATATGAAAGAGAAAAAGAGAAAAGTTGCCGATATTGCCATGTCTCTCTTCATCGAAAATGGGGTACAGCACACATCGGTGCAAGAGATCATCGACCGCGCTAATATCTCCAAAGGGACGTTTTATAATTACTTCTCATCGAAGACGGATTGTGTCGCTAGTATCCTCGAGAACTTACGATATGATGCAGGGCAACGCCGAATCGAAATGCAGATGGGGCGGGATAAGCGAGATCGTGACGTCTTCATCGAACAGATTTCGATATTGATTCAATTGAACGAAGAGCGGAACTTGCACGCGTTATTTGAATCGATCATGTCGTCGAACGAGAATGAATTGAAGAAACTCGTCCTTCAACATCGCATTTATGAAATCGAGTGGATTGCGATGCGTTTGACGGAAATCATCGGAGAGTCCGTCAGACCGTATTCGATGGAATTGACAGTGCTCTTCAACGGAATGTTGCAACATATCTTGTTTACGAACAGAATCACGAATGCTGCCTACTCTCCTCAAAAAGTCGTCCGAAGCTTATACACGTATGTCGAATTGATTGCCGCTCGAATGATGGAGACAGGAGAGCACGTCTTGAACCCGGTCACGGTCGATCAAATGCGTGGGACGACAGATAAACATCTCATAACAATCGAAGAATTGATCGAGATGGCTGCTCGCATCGAAGAGCATGTTGCGATGACGGAAGAACAGCGAGATTTATTCGATGCGATTTCGTTCGAGCTCAAACAAGAGCGTCTTCGGAAAATCGTGTTAGAGCAATTGTTAAAGCCATTCCAACGGCTATTTAAAGGTGTGACAGGCGAGACAGAAGTACAAAAGTTCACGAATCTCGTGTGGTTGTATACGCGGACACATTAAGGACAAAAATTTCCCGATACAGTAATATAGAAGAAACAAGGAATGGAAAAAAGAATCAAAAAGTTTCCTCGAAAAAGAATTGATTCCTACAAATCCATACGCTACAATCAAATTACCGAAAGCGCTTTCGGGAAGAGGAGAATGACATGGGTACGATTTATGATTTAGCCAAAAAAACAGGATTCTCAATCACGACAGTGTCCAAAGCGTTGAACAATTATAAAGACGTGAGTGACAAGACGAGAGCGAAGATTCTTCAAGCCGCTGCTGAGATGGACTACTTGCCGAACGCACATGCCCAGTCGTTATCGACGAAAAAATCATGGGCGATCGGGGTCATGTTCTCAGAGGCGAACGAAGTCGGGATGAAGCACCCGTTCTTCAACGGAATCATCGAAAGTTTTCGTCACGCGACAGAGGAGCAGGGCTACGATTTAATCTTTGCCTCGCGGAATCTACGCAATCGTGACATGAGTTACCTCGAACACTTTAAACACCGTGCGGTCGACGGGATCGTCGTCATCTGCTCGGACCGAATGGATGAGCAAGTTCAAGAGCTCATGCGAAGCGACATCCCAATCGTCGTCGTCGATATGGACAGCGCCAACTGTAGCGTCGTTTATTCCGATAATATCGAAGGGGCGCGTCTCGCCGTGAATTATCTCTATGAACTCGGCCACCAAAAAATTGCCCACATCGCTGGGGATGAAACGATTGACGCTGGAGCGGCACGAATCAAAGGATATGAACTTGCGATGCAAGAGCTGGACCTTCCGATTCGACCAGGCTACCTCGTCAACGCCGGTTTCTTCTCGGTTGAGGAAGGGAAACAAGCGATGGAACAATTGCTTGAACTAGCCGATCAACCGACTGCAGTCTTTGTGGCCGGGGATCAAATGGCAATCGGTGTCATCGAAGCCATTCACGAGCACGGTCTTCATGTCCCAAATGACATCTCTGTCATCGGATATGATGACATTGAAATGATTCAATACATCACGCCGAAACTGACCACGATTCGCCAAGATACGGACGAAATCGGAGAAGCGGCAGCAGAACTTTTACTTGAACAAATGACCGCGAAAGAGCGACTCACTGAACGTCGCG
Organism: Exiguobacterium sp. s121; assembly: GCF_018617245.1. Classification (GTDB taxonomy): domain Bacteria; phylum Bacillota; class Bacilli; order Exiguobacteriales; family Exiguobacteriaceae; genus Exiguobacterium; species Exiguobacterium profundum. Next base: position 43,707 of record NZ_JACSJV010000004.1, on the reverse strand, counting down.
TCATTCCGGTACGCTTAGTCGAACGGGCATCCTGTGCACCGGTCAAACAGTGATTTATAGCCAATGATGTTTCGAAGTCGCTCTCTTTTCTTCAGTGGATGGAGAGGGGAGCGCGATTTCGAAAGTCATTTTTGAAAGAAATCGAAACCGCTTTCGATATTTTATTTCGATCGTAACGAAAGCGCTTTCGATAATTTTAAACCTCTTTTTGCAAGCGCTTTCTACTATTACTTATAAAAAGGATGGGAACAACACATGCGTAAATTAGTCAGCTTACTTACACTCGGAGCACTTTCAGTTGGCGTCTTGAGCGGCTGCTCAGACAGCGAAGGCGGAGCTTCTGAATCAAAAGATGACGTCTTAAAAGTTTGGTCATTTACGGACGAATTAAAAGAACCAATTAAAACATATGAAGAGAAGAACGGTGTCAAAGTTGAATTGACTATCGTCCCGATCGCGGACTATCCAACGAAATTGAAGCCAGCACTTGAGAGTGGCGTCGGCGCACCGGACGTCTTCACGGGAGAAATCGCATTCCTTAAACAATGGGTTGATGCAGGTTATTGGGAAAACCTTTCGGACGAGCCATACAGTGTCGATGAAATCGCAGACAACTACGTCCCGTACGTGTTTGACCTCGGGAAAGATAAAGATGGAAACGTTCGCGCTCTTTCATGGCAAACGACACCAGGTGGCGTTTACTACAAACGTAGCTTAGCAAAAGAAGTACTTGGTACAGACGACCCGACTGAAATCGGTGAAATGATGAGCTCGATGGACGGTGTCTTCGAAGTTGCTGAGAAGATGAAACAAAAAGGATACAAGATGTTCCCGGACGAAGGTGCGATCCGTTGGTTCTCACAAGGAGCAAACCCAGAAGCGTGGGTCAACGATAAAAACGAACTCGTCTTGACAGAAGATAAGATCAACTACATGGACTATGCGAAAGAACTTCGTGAGAAGCAATACACTGCGCTCGCACCAGAATGGTCACCATCATGGTTCGAAGGAATGGATAAGCCAATCAAAGTGAAAGAGAACGGAAAAGAAACAGAGACACAAGTCTTCTCATACGTCCTCCCAACATGGGGTCTCCACTCTGTATTAAAAGAGAACGCGAAACAGACTGCAGGTGACTGGGCTGTCACAAGCGGACCAAGCCCATACTTCTGGGGCGGTACATGGCTCGGAGTCTATGAAGGATCGAAAAACAAAGAAGCCGCTTACGACTTCGTAAAACTCATGACACAGGATGAAGAATTCTTGACAGAGTGGGCACAAGAGACAGGCGACGTACTTGCGTTCAACCCGGTCACAGACAAGATCAAAGCCGACTTCAGCGATGAGTTCCTCGGCGGACAAAACAACTATGAGTTCTTCCTCGATGAAGCAGATGAAATCACACCAGGTATCGTCACGAAATACGACCAACAGCTCGATACACTTTATGGTGCATCTGTCCTTCAGTATGTAGAAGGGAAAAAGTCAAAAGAAGAAGCGATTGAAGAGTTCAAAAAACAAGCGAAGAACGCTTACCCAGACATCGTTGTAGACTGACGATGACCAACACGAGGGGGGAGCTCCCCCTCGGTTCTTATGGAAGGAGAAATACACGTGAAAAAACTAGATCGTTACGGCTATCTGTTCATCGCCCCGTTCTGGGTCGTCTTCTTGACATTCAGCATCTATCCGGTCCTCTTAACGCTTTATTATAGCTTCACGAACTATACGGGGAGCCCGGGTGAAGAGGTCGTCGGGTTTGCGAACTACACACGGTTGTTGACGGATACGTACTTTATCGAGGCGTTTTTCAACACCATCAAAATTTGGGGAATTAACTTCGTCTTGCAGATTGGATTGGCGCTTCTCTTGGCGCTCATCTTCTCTGATCTCCGTTTGAAGTTAAAAGGACTCTCGTTCTTCCGCTCGTTCTTCTATCTTCCAAACTTGATCACGATCAGTTCGGTCGCGCTCTTGTTCGGTATTTTACTCGACTGGCAGCACGGTTCACTCAACATGGTGTTGATGAAAATCGGCTTGATTTCGGATCCGATCAACTGGTTGGCAGAACCTGTGACGGCACAGTTATCCGTTTCACTCATTTTGACATGGATGTGGTTCGGACACTCCTTCATCATCGTCATGGCAGGGGTATCGGGCATCTCGACAGATTACTTCGAAGCCGCTCACATTGACGGTGCGAACCGTTGGCAGATGTTTACGAAAGTGACGTTGCCGCTCTTGAAACCAATTCTTCTCTACATCATGATCACTTCACTCATCGGTGGACTCCAGTTGTTCGACCTTCCGATGTTGATTACAGACGGGATCGGTTCACCAGACGGTTCGTTGAACACGATGGTGCTTTACTTGTACAACCAAGCCTTCAAGTATAACAACTATGGCTATGCGTCAGCGGTCGCTTACGGCCTATTCTTGATCACGCTGATCTTCTCGGCGGTCGTCTTCAAGGGTATGTTCCGCAAAGAGCGCGCGACACAGAAGGGGGCGTAAGCAATGGAACAAAATGCGGAATCACGGCGAATGCTTCCAGATAGCGAAGCGCAGCCGAAACGGAAAGAGGAGCGCCCGCTTAAAGTGGCGCCGCCTTCTAAGAAGACAACGAATAAGCGATTCGCACGAGGTTTGATTTATACAGGGCTCATCCTTCTCGCGATTATCTGTTTCATTCCGTTCTTGATGATGATTGTCAACGCGACACGGACGAATGGAGAAATCATGGCTGGGTTCTCACTTCTTCCGGGAACGGCGCTCGCAGACAACTATGCGACGCTCAGCGAATACATCAACATTTGGAACGGCTTCAAGAACAGCTTGATCATCTCTGTATCGGTGACGGTCTTGTCTGGTTACTTCTCAGCCCTAACGGCTTACGGCTTTACGTTCTATAACTTTAGAGGGAAAAATGCGATGTTCATCTTCATGCTTGTCATGATGATGGTGCCAGCGCAACTCGGACTCATTGGATTCTATGAGATCTCAAAAACGCTCGGTATTTTGGACACGTTCATTCCATTGATTGTCCCAGCGATTGCAACACCGTTCACCGTCTTCTTCATCCGTCAATATACGCAAGCGACGCTTCACATCAGTTTGATTGAAGCGGCACGGATTGACGGTGCGAGCGAGCTACGTATTTTCCACACAATCGCACTTCCAATGATGATGCCAGCGATTGCAACGATGTCGATTTTCACGTTCATCGGCTCATGGAACAACTACTTGATGCCACTTGTCCTCTTGTTTTCGCCTGAGAAATACACGTTGCCTGTTTTGATGGGCTTCTTGAAAGGATCACAAGTCGCAGAGAACCTTGGCTCGCTTTACCTGGGCATCGCGATCTCGGTCGTACCGATCATGATTGCCTTCTTGTTCCTCTCGAAGTACATCGTCAGCAGTATTTCGGCAGGTGCTGTCAAAGAATAAATATAGAGAAAAGAGGAAAACACTATGCATTTTAAGAAAGACTTCGTATTCGGGACAGCCACGTCCTCGTACCAAATTGAAGGCGCACATAACGAAGGAGGCCGTACTCCTTCCATCTGGGATATGTTCTGTGACATCGACGGGCGCGTGTTTGAAAAGCATAACGGTGATGTCGCATGTGACCACTACCATCGTTACGAGGAAGACATCCAGCACATCAAAAAGCTAGGTGTCGACACGTATCGATTCTCCATCGCGTGGCCACGCATCTTCCCTGCCAAGGGAGAGTACAACCCAGAAGGTATGGCGTTCTACAAAAACTTGGCGCTGCGTCTACGTGAAGAAGGAATCAAACCAGCCGTCACGATTTATCACTGGGACCTTCCAATGTGGGCTCACGAAGAAGGTGGCTGGGTCAACCGTGAATCGGTCGACTGGTTCCTCGATTATGCGAAAGTCTGTTTTGAAGAGCTCGATGACATCGTCGACTCTTGGATCACCCACAATGAGCCTTGGTGTGCCGGCTTCCTCGGCTACCACGTCGGTGTTCACGCACCGGGTCATCGTGACATGAACGAAGCGGTGCGCGCCGTGCACCACATGTTGTTATCGCACGGAAAAGCGGTCGAGTTGTTGAAGCGAGAGATGACGTCCACGACCCCGATCGGCATCACGCTCAACTTGTCACCGATGTACGCGAAGTCGGATTCTGCGAATGACCGTCTTGCGATGAACAATGCCGACGGGTATTCGAATCGCTGGTTCCTCGACCCGGTCTTCAAAGGTGAGTATCCGGTCGACATGATGAACTTGTTCTCCAAATATGTGCATAACTTCGATTTCATCCAACCGGGTGATATGGAGACGATTTCGACATCTTGTGATTTTTTCGGCATCAACTTCTATAGCCGTGGCATTGTCGAGTTCAACGCAGCAAATGATTTCTTGAAGGCAGACGCTTACTCGGACTACGAGAAGACGGGCATGGGCTGGGATATCGCCCCGAACGAATTCAAAGACCTGATCCGTCGTTTACGCTCCGAGTATACTGACCTTCCAATCTACATCACAGAGAACGGCGCCGCATTTGACGACGTGCTGGAAAATGGCGAAGTCCATGACGATAACCGGATCGACTACGTCCGCCAGCACCTTGAAGCCGTCTCTGACCTGAACGATGAAGGCATGAACATTCAAGGCTACTACCTCTGGTCGCTCATGGATAACTTCGAATGGAGCTTCGGATACGAGAAGCGCTTCGGTATCCTCTATATCGACTTCGAGACACAAGAGCGTATCTGGAAAGACAGCGCGAAGTGGTATGCCGGTGTCATCGCCGACCATAAAGCCAAACACGCAGATAGCGTCGAGGCGTAACATGCATCCATCCCTGCCGCTACGGGGATGGATTTTTTGTGTGGAATGCTATCTTTTTGGGAACGAGGATAGGGGAGGGATGTTCTATGAAACGTGAGTTTGCGACATACGAAGTGACGGGATATGACGACCTTGGGAAAATCAAATTCGTTCATTTGAGAGAAGGCGAGTTCGTGTTGCCAGTTGAGATCAAGGGAGATGACTTACGAAAAATCAAGAAGATGATGGAGCTCAATCCAGGTGTGACCGTGATTATTCATGCGGCGATTGATCAGAGACGGATGCGGTTGCTTGAAGTGGAGGGCTATTCGCTCCGGAAAGAGGATACGTAAAACGCTAGCACTGAAAAAGGGCTGGCGTTTGTTTACATAGATTGGGCAACGAAACACCAGGATAAATCTCACGATTCGCTCGTGATGACGCACAAAAGTCACCGACCATGAAACGGTTCGGTGACTTCGTTGGATTGACTGATGCGTTTGACTCGTTTCAATACGTCCCGTTTCGGTAAATTCGGGTAATCATGCTGAATGCGTTCGACGCAAGACACGATGGTTTCGGTTCGTAACAGGTGGATGATCTGCTGATCGATGGAATCAAGTTCAAGAGGTACGTCTTCTTTCGAATTCTCACGATTTAGCCAAAATGATGCACCGAATAAGTGTACGAATACAATCGCCATGACGGTGAGCGTCGATAAATCGATAGACGGAAAGAGTGTCAGTACGACGTATAGACTGATTCCGCTCACTGCTCCGTGCAGAATGGTGTCGATTAGACGCGGTACGTTCGCATGACCAAACGAGCGTAACGCTCCCGTTAACCCATCAACGAACAAACTGAGGATTGTCGACAATAGATAGAAACAACCGAGCATCGCGAGAGTCGATAAGATTCGGAACACTGTGTCTTCAAGCAGATAGATGATAATCAAATCGACGGCAAGTAGCGGGGCGAGGGCGAGCGCTAAAATCAATGCGCCCCAACCGAGTCCAGTCACAGCCTTCATGAGACATGTGCCCGATATCGTCCAAGTGCGATGATGGCACAGAAGAGACAGACCGTATGGATTACGACCCCGATAAGCATGGCATATGGCAAAATCGATTGGAAGCCAAGACCGAATGCGAGGGCGGCGCTCGATAAAATTAGAAAGCTCGGTGTATAGTTTCGGACGGTTGTTTTCTGCTTATTCGCATGTACCATAAAGTATCCCGCAATGAGTAAAAAGACAGGAAACAACATGATGGGGTAGACCGATTGAAGCAACAGTCCGAGTAATCCGGACAGACCAGCGATAACGGCGAATATAGAAGGATAGTATGCTTTCAAATTTCCAACTCCTTTACTCTTTTCCCTAAATATAACAGCCCTCCTCATTATTGAGAAGGGCTGTCGTTTTTGTTTCAGGCTGATGCTTGATCAGAGCCATCTTGTGCTTTCAATTCTTCACCGTACGAAACGCGGTCTTGAATGCGAACGAACGGAAGGTAGACGGCAACGGCCATGGCGATTGTTGCAATCTGTAAGAGGGCAGCGCGCCATCCGCCAATCAAGAATCCAGAGATGACTGGAGGTGTCGTCCATGGTACTTGAAGCGCGTTGAACGGCTCGACCCAACCCCAAAGGATGGCAAAGTAGACCATGAATGAAGCGATGGCTGGCACGACGACGAATGGGACGAACATGATCGGGTTGAAGACGATTGGCATCCCGAAGATGACCGGCTCATTGATGTTGAAGATACTTGGTGCAAGTGACAACTTCCCAAGCTGCTTCAAGTGTGCCGAGCGTGCAACGATTAAGACGGCAATGATGAAGCCGATTGTGATTCCTGATCCACCGAGTTTCGTGAACACGTCGAGGAATTGAATCGTAACGATTTTTGCGTTCTCGCCAGCGACGAGCGTACCACCAGCATCGAGGATGGCTTGGTTTTGAAGTGCATTCGCTGTGAGAAGTGGTCCCATGATTCCCATGAGGATTGCGGCACCGTGAATCCCACACCACCACATGACTGACATGAGCACCATGATGATGACGGCTCCAGCGAGTGTGTCTGTCAAGTTTTGAAGTGGTGCTTGAAGCACATCATAGATGACTTCTGTGAACGTACGTTCTGCAACCGCTTGGAAAATCGCAAACGTCGCAACGGCGAGCGAGATGATCGCTAAACCAGGAACAAGTGCAGAGAATGAGTTCGATACGCCTGGCGGGACACCGTCTGGCATTTTAATGCTGATTCCGCGTTTGATGAACTGCGAGTAGATGAATCCGACTGTCAATCCGACGAGGATGGCAGCGAGGACACCTTGTCCACCTGTCCATACTTTCGGGATAACCCCGGTAACAGTTTCTCCGCCTTCAGACAGGACAGAAGCCTGTGTGATGATGAGGAACGAGATGATTCCGAGGATACCAGCTGGTACGCCTTCGATTTTTTCATTCTTGACGTACGAGTAAGCGATTCCAAAAACACCGATCAAAGCAAGGATGTCAAACGTCGCGCCGACGACTTGCGTGAGCGGGAGTGACCAGTCTGCCCCGAATAAACCTGACATGAAGTCAGCCCAACCTGGAATCGGTAACGCCAGGATGAGAAGGAACAGCGACCCGATGATGGTCATCGGCATCGTGAGGATGAACCCGTCCTTAATCGCAAGGACGGGCTTGGCGTTCGCAAAACGAACAAAAGCAGGGGTGAACTTTTCAAATACTCTTTCTAAGCGGCTCATAGGGGAACCTCCTTATAGGTCTTCAGCGCGCGTGGCGATGATCTCTTTATACCAATGGAACGACTGTTTCTTCTTCCGTGCGAGACCATTGTTGTGGTCGACATAGATGAAGCCGTATTGTTTCTTATAACCGTTCAACCAGCTGAGTAGGTCGATTGCAGACCAAGCATAGTAACCTGCAACGTTGATGCCTTGTTGAACAGCATGTTTGACTGCACGAAGGTGTCCTTCGATGTACTCGATCCGTGGCGTGTCCATGATCTCACCGTCGACGATTGGGTCGACATCACCGAGACCGTTCTCTGTGATATAGATTTTGACGTCGCCGTAACGATCTTTCAGCATGTGCATCCCAGCGAGGAACGCTTCCGGTGAGATTTCCCAATCCCACTTCGTGTACACTTTGTCATCCATCTTGACCGTCTTGTAGACGCCATCGAATGATGGGTTACCCGGACGACCTGTCGAGTTCTCACGTCCACCGGCCATGACGAGCGCCGAGTCATTCTTCATGACGCGCTGCGGGCTGTAGTAGTTGAGACCGATAAAGTCGTTCATCGGAGCGGTACGTTTCAAGACGTCGAGTTCTTCCTCTGTCATTTCAGGAAGGAGACCTTGTTCATGTAAACCGTTCACGACGTACTCTGGATATTCACCTTTCAAGATCGGGTCATAGAACCAATGTGTCGCATAAGCGTTCGCATGCATTTCGGCAAACTTGTTCTCCTCTGCATCATCGATACTGAACGCCGGGTTGAACACGTGTGTGATCCCGATTTCGCCAGTGTGACCGTTTTGTTTGAAGAGCTCAACGGCACGGGCGTGAGCAACGAAGACGTTATGTGTCGTTTGGAAATATCCTTTGACGTCGCCTTCGATACCTGGCGGGTGTGCGCCTGTTAAGTATCCAAGTGAGCAGAAGATGACCGCTTCGTTGAACGTGATCCAGTGGTTGACACGGTCACCGAACGATTGGAAGCAAGTATCTGCGAAACGGACGAATGCGTCAACTGTCTCTTTATTCTTCCAACCGCCTTTTTCTTCAAGTGCTTGTGGGAGGTCCCAGTGGTAGAGCGTGACGAATGGGACGATGTCATATTTCAAACATTCATCGATCAAGTTGTTGTAAAACTCGAGTCCTTTTTCATTCACTTCACCTGTACCGTTCGGGAAGATACGCGGCCATGAGATGGAGAAGCGATACGATTCGAGTCCCATCTCCGCCATGAGCGCGATGTCTTCTTTATAACGATGGTAATGGTCGACTGCGACGTCGCCGTTTGTGTTTTCAAATGTCTTACCAGGAATTTTCGAGAAGACGTCCCAGTTCGAGAGACCTTTCCCGTCCTCGTTCCATGCGCCTTCGACCTGGTAAGAGGCCGAAGCGGCGCCGAACAAGAAATTGTTAGGCATTTTCAAAGTCATCACCTCAGTTTATTTATTTACAAGTTTCAATGAGTGGTCTAATACTTTCGCACCGTTCATCATGCCGTAGTCGACTGTGTTGATGACGTCGATTGGAACACCTTTTGGTTCGCAGATTTGCTTCCCTTTTGAAAGGAGGTACTTCACTTGTGGTCCGAGAAGTGCAACGTCGATGTTGTCAACGTAAGTTTCCATCTCCGATTCTGGGTAAGCTGCGATTTCAGCTTCGATGCCACGTTCAGAGGCAACCGCTTTCATTTTTTCTACTAACATACTTGTTGACATACCTGCCGCACAGAAGAGTCCGATTTTAATCATTTTTGATCCATTCCTTTCAATTCGTTGATTTCGTTTTGCATATTCATCATATATCCAAGCATTTCTTTGACGAGAATCGTGTTCATCAAGTGATCTTGCGCATGCACCATGAGGACACCAACCGTTGCCGATTTACCTTGTGCTTCGAGCGTCACGAATTTCGTTTGAATCGCATGTGCTTCTTTTAATGTCGCGTCACCAGCAACGACTGCTGCTTCGGCTTCGTCTTTCTTTCCTTCTTGCATGAGGAGCATCGCTTGATGGTAGCTCGCTTTGGCGTCACCCGAGAGGGCGATGAGACCGAAAATATCTTCCGGTGAGATTTCGATTGTTTCAGAAACCATAATATCTCTCCTTTTTGTATGGATAACTAAAATTCATAGGTACAAATATTTTCTACACGTTGATAGTAGCACGAAAGCGTTTTCGTGTAAACCCTTTCTTTTCGAAAAAAATGCATAAAAAATGCGCACGAGAAAAGCATCTCTCGGGCGCGTTTAGGATTTGATGTTCGAGACTTTGAGCATTTTGACATGTTTAAAATGATGGATGGAACGAGAGACGTCGAAGATTTGTCCGTTCGTCAAATAGACGGTGTTGTCGACGATCAAGGCTGGATCATTCTCGTTCAGGTCGAGCAGGTCGGCGGACTCTGAATCTAAAAAGTCTGCGTAAATGACTCGGTCGGCGAATCCGATGGCAAGTTTTTGGTCGTTTCGTAAATACGTGTAGATCGACTTTTGAACAATGTTCTCATCCAAGTAGATGACGAGCTCTTTTCGGAAGTATGAATCCTCTACCGAGAACGGGTGGTCATCGACGAGACGTAGCCGCTTCACGAAGTAGACAGGTGTCCCGATCGGGCACTTCATACGTTCGGCGACCTCATCGTTCGCCTCCGTCTGTTCGAAGTGTAAGACGCGTGTCTCGACTTTTCGACCGCTGAAGTCACTTGTGAGACCTTGGAGTTTTTCTAAATTGATGTAATCACTATTGTAATGGTCACGGACGAAGACGCCGCTCCCTTGAACTTGATAGACGTATCCTTTGTTGACGAGGATCTCGATCGCTTTTCGGACCGTGTTGCGGCTGACGCCATACTTGTTGGCATACTCATCCTCGGTCAATAATTTATTCGTATGTTGGTAGACGTGATTGACGATGTCCGCTTCAATCTGACTCGCAACTTGCTTGTACTTCGGAGACATACAGTTCTACACCTTTCAAAAAAATTTGTGGGAATGAATTTGGTAACAGTATAGCAGATAACCTTTGTAAGCGGATACGTTTCGTTCGTCAATTGTTGAAAAAAGTCGAACGATTCAATGCTAGAATATTCGGAAAATGTGAAACAATGAGGACATAGAGTACGTATATAGGAGTAATGCATAAGAAGGAAAGGAAGTGCTCTAGTTGACTGAGGCACATTGGCATATGGAAGAAACAACATGGCGCAAGTCACACCTTCGGGTCGGCTATACATTATTGGTGTTTGTTGTGACGGCCATTATTTTATCTTTTTTCGGACGTTATGTCTGGTTGACGATTCCGTTCGTCTTGATTGGAATGGCCATGATTGGATTAGACGTGAAGAAGTATCGGATGCGTCGTACGCATATGAAAGATCGAGATGTCGTGAAGTTACTAAAATGGAACCTACTGTATGATTTGATCAGTTCGGGTGTTCTCGTCTCCTTGATTTCGGCTCTGCTAATCTTTCAATATGACAGTTTGATGTTAGCGATCGGATTGCTCGTATGGGGAGTAGTAAGCGATCAGATGTCACGGATGTTTCAAAAGAGGTTAAATGAACGTGTTCCGCTGTTACATCAGTTAGATTTGGAGCGACGAAATCAATGATTAGACGCATGACAAAAGAAAAAGCATGGAAGCGTTTATTCGACCAATGGATATTCGGCCTGTTTGGAACATTTGTAGTACTGATGTTACCGATCAGTTTATTAACAGATGACCTTACGTGGGGCGTGCTATATATCGCCTGTGCGCTCATTCCGCTGAACATCTTATATGTGAAGCGCTATCGAATGCGTCTGAGGTTTCAACCAGAACTGAAAGGATTGTATCGTCGTCAACTCGTTCGGGACGGGTTCAACAGTGCTGCCTTTTTCCTCGCGTTGAATCATCAATTACTGTTCGCCTCAAACGTGGCGTATATGGGTGTCACGGTATTCATCGGTGGTGCGGTGCTATGGACGTTAAACGTGAACATACAAACGAAACAACAAGATATGGAGTATATACATTTCGACAAGGAGGCGATATAGGTGGAGCAAGACGTAAAGTGGATGCGACGAATGCGAGGTTATGCCGTACCCATCTTGATTCTTTATGTCACGGCCATTATTGTCGCTCTCTTATTAGAGAAAATGTGGCTCATCCCCATCATGGCGTCGGTCTCTATGATCATCGTCGTGATGGGCTATCAAGAGATGCGTATCATGTGGCGAATGACAAAACATCCGAAGGCTCATCGAATGCTTATATTCCAATACGTATTCGAATGGGTGGATGCGATTTTGTTGACGGCGCTCATGGTGACACTTCTGACAGCGGAAGATTTTGGTCTCGTGATCGGTCTCTTTTTTGGGATATGGGGAGTACTCAGTCCGACTCGGCAAAAGTGGTTCACGAAGCAACTTAAACAAATCGATCCGGAATTACCGACGTATGAGGAAGTGTTGGAAGGAGGAGAGAACATATGGAACTATCACCAAAAGTAAAAGCGCAAATCGACACGATTCTAAAAGTAGACCGCTTGACGAAATGGGGTGTCGGCATCATCGGAATCGGACTCGTCGTCAGTTTTTTGATTTATGCCTCGTATTGGACACTTTCGGACGGCGTTGTTACGGGAACGTTATATGCGGTGCTCGCTGCAGTCTTGACGGGTATTTTTATACAATATCGGATGTGGCTGCGCTTTGTGACGAATCAGACGGCACGAAACCTCTTATCGTTCAAAATGATGGCACATACGCTCGCTTTGACGGGTGTCGGGATTTATGGACTCTTTTACTTCACGAGTGAAACGACGGGCACACAATCGTTCCGTATGTTCCTCCTTTCGCAACTGACGTTTTTCGGGATTGAATACTTGGCGAAGCGGTTCGACCGCGTCATTCAGTCTTACGATGAAAACTATTTGACGGATCAAGATTTAAAAGAAATTCGTGAGGTCCGTGAATACGAGAAGGAGCAACGTCGTGAACAAGCGTGATCAGATGAGAGAGCTTGTCAGAGTGGAAACTGAAAAGAATGGAGTCTTCACTTTTCTGTCGTGGATGATCTGTATTGTGCTGTTTGTGGCGACTGAAAAAGGATGGGTGTCAGCAGGAACTGTTCTTTTGATTGGTCAATTTGCGGGTCTATTTGCGATTAAAAAATCTTGGAAGAAAGAAACGATTCAATTGAAGTATTTAACCAATCGAGACGCCAAACGTCACATACACTTGATGTCGATTTTTAATTTTTTGACGTTCCCGATTTTGCTCATCCTCATGTTCGGATGGGTAACGAAACAAATTGAGACACCTTACTTTATTGGGTTGATGGTGACTGGAGGTGTCATATCCGTCATCGGTCATAAATGGTACGAGCGATATATGGTTCGTCTCGATGAGAACTATGTCACGGAACGTGAATTAAGAGAAGAACAAAAATGGGGGAGCGCGTGAGCGTCTCTCCCATTTTATATGACCGTTCGAATAACAAAGTAGAGGCAGGTTAGGAAAGGAATTAGGAAAAGAAAACCTAGCCATTCACCTTGACCAAATAAGAGCCAAGCAAATAATTGAAACGAAAGTACACCGACTGTTGCAAATGTCGCAAATCGATAAGCTTTTGGGCGCGATGCAGGATCTTCCCACCATTCTTTAAAGAATGGAAGGCTAAAGAGAAGGGCGAGTCCTAGGAAAAAAGCTGCTGGAAAAACAAGTAGGTCACCAACATCACTTTGACCTCTTAATTGCAGCCATTTTGATGTGACAGATAATATGATTCCGATTACTAAAAATAGACTTGCCATCTCATTCCCCTCCATCTTTAACAAAAGTAGGCGAGAATTCTCCCTCCTCTAAGCGCCTCGGGCCGTAGCCCGCGTAGGTGGGGGATGAATCGCCCAATCCAATAGTCTTCTCCTCCTGTGACAGATGTGACGAACAAAGGTTCGGGATTCCGTCAGATTCTTCCTCTCCCTCCGCGGGTATCGGATGAGGAGGACACATCACGATCTTCGTAGGGGAGGAGGGACGAACATGCTGAAAGGCTATACATATAGGCTCCACCCGACGCCGGCACAGGAAGAGTTCCTCATCAAGACGATCGGCTGCGCACGGTTCATCTACAATAAGCTGCTCGAGGACCGCATCGCCATCCGCGAGGAGGCGAAGGCGGGGAACGGGACGAGACGGAAACCGGCGACACCCGCCTCCTACAAGCCCCTGTTCCCGTTTCTCGCCGAGGCGGACAGCCTCGCGCTCGCGAACGCGAAGCTGAACCTCGACGCCGCGTTCGCGAAGTTCTTCGCCGGGACGGGCGGCTTCCCGGTGTTCAAATCGAGACGGCGGTCGCGCGCGTCCTACACGACGAACAACCAGCACGGCACGATCCGCATCGAAGACGGCAAGGTGAGACTTCCTAAAATCGGCTTCGTGAAGTTCACACAACATCGTCCGTTCGAGGGCGTCATCCGGTCGGCGACGGTGTCGATGACCAAGACAGGCAAGTTCTTCGTCTCCATCCTCGTCGAACAGGACGATGCACCATGGATTCCAGCCAAGAATAAGGTCGGGATTGATCTTGGCCTGGAACACTTCGCCGTCATGACGAACGACGCGATGGTCTCCGAGAAGATTGACAACCCTCGCTTTCTCCGACAATCCGAAGCGAAGGTCAAGAAGGCGCAATGCGCGCTGTCACGCAAGAAAATCGGTAGCAAGAATCGTGAAAAAGCCAAATTACTTTTGGCAAAGAAACACGAAAAGATTGCCAACCAGCGCAAGGACTTCCTTCACAAACTGTCGAGACGGATCGTTGACGAGAACCAAGTCATCGTCGTGGAGACATTGAAGTCGAAGGACATGATGCAAAACCACAAGGTCGCCAAATCGATTGCAGATGTCAGTTGGTATGAGTTCGTCCGTCAACTCGAGTACAAATCAAACTTCTACGGACGGACGCTCATCAAGGCGGATCAATGGTTCGCATCGACGCAAATCTGTTCTTCTTGTGGCGAGAAAGGTCAGAAGAAGACGATGGATGTCCGCGAATGGACGTGTGCCTGTGGCGCGCATCATGACCGTGACATCAATGCGAGCATCAACCTGTTGATGTTGGCCGACTGACAACCATTCAGGGCAGGGACTGCCCGACGAGCTTGGTCCATAACCGTGGCTGGTAAGAGCACGGTCTTCCCAAGAAGCTCCCCCTTCAATTTGTGAAGCAAATAAGTGGCGAGTAGTTCACATATCGTTACTTGTATCATGCCCGTTCTCCCCCTACTCGAAAACCTGATGGATTGATGGCTTTTTAGTGAAAGTGGTGACTTTTACATGAACGGTAAAAAAGTATTTAGCGACTACTTTAACAATTTCTCTATCCAACACTCCTTGTACTCGATAGCATGAAAGCGTATCTGGAGAAACGGCTAGATATGAAGTGGAAGCGCCAGAACTCTGCGGAGTTGACGAGGACGAAGGTGATCGAGATTTCGGCGGATGCCTTCCAGTCGCGTGTCACGACTGAGAGAGTCTCGATAAAACGTTCGGGTGACCGGGCGGACAAAACGAGACTTGATGACATCACTCAAAAAAGCCCGTTTCCTTTTTCGAGAAATCGAAGCAAAGAGGAGAGTTTTGTATGTGTGGAATCGTAGGGATGATCGGACAAGTTGGAACGAAAGAGATTTTATTGAAAGGGCTTGAAAAGCTCGAGTATCGTGGCTATGATTCAGCAGGAATTGCCTTAGTCGGTGAAAACGTTCGTACGTTCAAAGAAGTGGGACGGATTCAAGCACTCCGTGACATCGTACCGGCTGATGCTGAAGGGACGATTGGAATCGGTCATACGCGTTGGGCGACACACGGGGTACCGAGCGTGCCGAACGCCCACCCGCACCAAAGCACGACTGGACGGTTCACGCTCGTCCATAACGGCGTAATCGAGAACGATGAACAATTGAAAGCCACGCTCGACGTCCCGTTCCTTTCAGAGACGGACACGGAAGTCATCGTCTTACTCATGGAGAAACACTTCGTCGAGCTCGGTGATGTCGAGGCGGCGTTCCGCAAGACGCTTTCGGACCTCCACGGTTCGTACGCGATCGCGATGATCGACTCAGAGGACAAAGAACGCCTCTATATCGGGAAGAACAAGTCACCGCTCCTCGTCGGACTCGGGGACGGCACGTTCAACGTCGTCGCATCAGACGCGATGGCGATGCTCCAGGTGACAGACCAGTACCTCGAGCTCCACGACGGTGAAATCGTCATCCTCACACGTGAGTCGGCGACAATCAAAACGCTCGACGGTGACGTGCTCGAACGCGCGCCATACACGGCCGAGATCGATGCGTCAGACATCGAGAAGGGCACGTACGCGCACTACATGTTGAAAGAGATGGACGAGCAACCGGCCGTCATCCGCAACATCATCCAGCATTACCAGAACGAGAACGGCGACATCGAACTCACGGAAGGCGTGCGTGAGCTCGTGTCAGAAGCGGACCGGATCTATATCGTCGCATGTGGGACGAGCTATAACGCGGGACTCGTCGGAAAAGACATTTTGGAGCGCATCGCTGGCATTCCGACAGAAGTGCACGTTTCTTCTGAATTCGGCTACAACATGCCGCTCTTAAGTGAACGTCCGTTGTTCGTCTTCTTATCACAATCCGGTGAGACAGCGGACAGCCGTGCCGTACTCGTCGAAGTGAAGAAACGCGGATACAAAGCGCTCACCATGACGAATGTACCGGGATCGACGCTCTCACGCGAAGCGAATGAGACGATGCTCCTCCATGCAGGACCAGAGATCGCGGTCGCCTCGACGAAAGCGTACACGGCGCAAATCGCCGTCCTCGCGATTCTCGCGTATGACATCGCTCGTGCGACAGGGAAAGAATTGCCGTTTGATCTCATGCCGGAGCTTGCCCGAGTTGCGACCATCATGGACTCGATCATGGCGCAAAAAGAGTTGTTCGAAGACCTTGCGGAACGTTATTTGAAAACGACACCGAACACGTTCTTCATCGGTCGTGGGCTTGACGCATCTGTCTGTCTCGAAGGAGCGCTCAAAGTAAAAGAGATTTCGTATATCCAAGCGGAAGGGTACCCAGGTGGGGAACTGAAGCACGGGTCGATCGCCTTGATCGAAGACGGGACACCGGTCATCGCGCTCATCTCACAACCGAAGACGAACTTGAATATTCGCGGGAACGTCAAAGAAGTCGTCGCCCGTGGCGCGAACGCCTGTATCATTTCGATGCAAGGCGTGGAACATGAGAATGATGACTTCATTTTGCCGCACGTCGAGCCACTCTTGGCACCGCTCATCAACGTCTTACCGGTTCAGTTGATGGCATATTATGCGGCGCTCGCCCGTGGCTGTGACGTCGACAAGCCACGTAACTTGGCGAAATCGGTGACAGTGGAATAAATAATGAAGAGGCTGAGTTAATAAAAACTGCACTTTGTTTGTTGGATACTTTCAACATACAAAGTGCAGTTTTTAATTAGTTCCTTCGGATTGCCTTAGAATAAATGATTGAATCATTGTATCGAATCGATAGTGTTCAAGTAAGGATTTGTTCTTTCTTGAAATGTTTAATCCGTACTCAGGTTTACTCTTTTGTCCGGGTTTATCGTAATCTCGATCAACGAATAATTCATTTGGGGCTAACCAAGCGACGTTAGGGATTAGATAAAGTTCAGGGTGTGCGTCTTGGGTGAATAAAAGAAGTGTCAAATAAAGGTTTGGAGTCGTAAGGTCGAATTTACTTTTTTGCATAAAAACATATCCTGAATTACGAATTGCTTTTACTTGAATCTCACAAAAGCGGTTATTGGAATCTTTAATGACAAAATCGACTCCGTGATCATCTACTTCTGATGTATAGACGTCACATCCGTAGGACGCGAATTCCATTTTTGCATAGTACTCTGCATATCTTCCGAGCTGTAAGTGGTTTAAATGCTCCCAATTAAAGTTAGGCAATTCTGTCCATTCCTCTCTGTAAATACAAGATGTAATAAATTATAATACAATTCATTACAAGAATAGATATTTTAATCTAAAAGTATATCTTTAATGAACTGTCGATTAAACCGTAGATGAATACTTTCATGAAGACTTTAGCTCCTTATTAAGGAGTGAGTCTAGTGACGTAGACATAACCTTTTTACTCCTTGCCGATATCTTTGCCAACAAGCAAAATAGTAGGAGAAGTAAGCGGTTCCAACTTATGATTAGATAAAGATAAGCGACGAAAGAAGGGCTGACATGAACGTATACATTGCTTGCCATAGCGGGTTTGTGACAAGTGCGATGGCGGCGAAGTTATTCGCGCAGGCAAGCGAGGGGCGCTTGTCTTGTACGATCACGCACGGAACGATTCAAAACATCCCGAATGAGGTGGATTTGATTCTCTATCAGGAAGGGGCGACCCCGGTCACCCATCCAACCGCACGTGTCCGGTCAGTCCGACAACTCCTGTCGCTCGAGGAATACCGACTACTTGTCGAAGAATGGATGGATGAGCATGAGACATGAGTGGACCGCGCGAGAGCGGTCGATTTTACTACACTTATTGGCAACTGAGACATCGACACCGCTCGCCGAAATCGCGCAGGCGGTGAATTTGTCTGAGCGCACGATTCAACGAGAACGACAATTACTTGAAGGCATCTTAAAAGAGTTCGAACTTGAACTCGCTTGGCAACGCGGTCATGGACTGAGCCTGGTTGGCAAACCAGATGCGAAACAACAGTTACGAGAAGATCTCATCTTATCTGCAGAAGCGATCCCGACGAGCGAGGACCGCTTATTTGAACTGGCGTGGCGTCTCTTGTTTGAGAACGATACGCTTAAATTGCAGGCGGTCGCTAAACAGATGCACGTTTCGCCGAGCACGTTGACGCAAGACTTGGAGAAATTGGATCGATGGTTCGAAGAGTATCATTTAGAAGTTGAACGGAAAAAAGGTGTCGGAGCTAGAGTGCTCGGCTATGAGTCCGAGAAGCGTAAGCTACTCATCAACGCGCTCCTTGCCCACTGGGACACGCTCGCATTTTATCGCTTCGTCCGTGGAGAAGACGACTACATTCCTGCTTTTTTGAAGACGGTACCATGCGAGGAGATGCTTGAAGGTCTTCGAGACGGTTATGATTATTTGAAATCCCGTTCGTTTGAGCGGATGGACGACCGCACCATCATGCGAGTCACGTTCGCTTACGGCGTGCAACAAGAGCGATTAGCGTCTGGATTCTTTTTAGAGATGTATACGAAAGGACGGTCCGAGGACTATCTGAAAGTCGCCACCGATATGGAAGCGGCTCTCGGTATCACTTACTCGATGGCGGAACGCGTCTGGTTCGCGGAAGAGGCGAATCGTCTGCGCTCAATTAAAGATCAAATGAAAGAAGACGAGGAAGAACGCTGGATCATGCAGATTCGGGTGCATAAACTGATTCATCACGTCTCGCTCATCTACGGGTTCACCTTTACGGATGACGCGGCTCTCGAACGAGGACTGCTTGCTCACATCCTCTCGAGTATGAATACGCAGGCGCTACCAGAGACGAGTACGGTCAAGCCCCACATCGACCGCGACTATCCGGGACTTCGTTCGGCGATTCAACAGGCCGCCGACATCGTCTTTGGGACGAATACGTTCTCCGAAGAAGAAACGGTTTTTTGGGCGATGCACTTTGCGGCAGCACTCGTCAAACCGGTGCGCCGCCGCGAATATCGGGCGCTCGTCATCTGTTCGGCCGGACTCGGTTCGTCGAAGATGCTCGTCAATCGGGTACGCCAAGAGTTCCCAGAGATGCAAGACGTCGTCAACTCATCACTTTTCGGACTCGAACAGCACCGATTGGAAGAATATGATGTCATCTTGTCGACGGTACCGTTACCACCGCTATCGGTACCAACGTTAATCGTCAACCCGCTTTTGACGAGTGAAGAAGTGCAACGCGTCCGCCATCTCTTACTGTCATTACCGCAATCCTTTCAGACACTCGCAACGAAGCCGCGGTCAACGATGCTTGATTTCGCAGAACTCGGGGAATTGGTCGAGACGTTCGAGCGGATGGATGACCAGTTCGATTTGGTCACGCTCAATAATACGGACCGTTTAGAAGATATCTTGCTTGATATCGGTACACATTTAGAAGAACGTGACCTCGTACAAAGCGGGATTCAGCTCTCTGCCCAACTGCTTCGTCGTCACGAGGTCGCGGGCCTTGGTGTGCCGGGTACGAAACTGGCGTTATTCCACGGACGACATGCCTCGATTGAGAAGGCGAGTGTGTTTGCGTTTGATTTAACGACATCGATCCCACTCCTCATGATGGATCAGTCGACCGAACCCGTGACACGTCTCCTTGTCTTGCTTGCACCGGAAGAAGCACGTGACGTCGAGCTTCAGTTCCTAAGTGCGATCAGCGGGTCGCTCATTGAGAGTGAGGAGCATATGCGTCTTTATAGCACGGGAACGAAAGAAGATCTTCGTTTACTCCTGCACGAATGCATGAAGAAAATGATTCATGAAACATTGTACGAAAAATGACCGAACCATGGTCATTTTTTTGTTTGGCACAAAATGTTGCCAAAGTGTGAACTGGATTGAATTGAGTAAGCGCTTACTCCAGGCATACAATACAGGTGTAGAGCACAAACCGGTTAGCTACACTACACATTCAACCTTTCACATTTAAACGACTGGAGGTTTTATACATGGCGAATACGCAAGCAAGCTCGGGCGGGGTCCGAGTCAAAGTACAACGGTTCGGTAGTTTCCTCAGTGGGATGGTCATGCCGAACATCGGCGCCTTCATTGCCTGGGGGATTATCACAGCACTCTTCATTCCAACAGGATGGTGGCCAAACGAAAAATTAGCAGAACTCGTTGGTCCAACCATCACGTATCTCTTACCATTACTCATCGGTTTCACTGGTGGTAAATTACTTCATGACGTACGAGGCGGTGTCGTCGGGGCACTCGCCACGATGGGGGTCATCGTCGGTACCGACATTCCGATGTTCCTCGGTGCGATGATCATGGGTCCACTCGGTGGTTATGTCATCCGCCAAGTCGACCGTGCCCTTGAAGGCAAAGTTAAAGCAGGATTTGAAATGCTCGTCAACAACTTCTCAGTTGGAATCATCGGTGGTCTTCTCATGCTTGGAGGATTTGAAATCTTCGGTCCGATCATGAGTGCCCTCGATAAAGTCATGGCGGCAGGTGTTGACTGGATCGTCGGCGCGAAATTGCTTCCGATTGCGAGTCTGTTCATCGAACCAGCAAAAGTTCTCTTCTTGAACAACGCCATCAACCACGGGATCTTGAGTCCGCTTGGTGTCGATCAAGTCGCAGACGCTGGAAAGTCCGTTCTCTTCTTACTTGAAGCAAACCCAGGACCAGGTCTTGGATTACTTCTCGCCTATATGTTCTTCGCCAAAGGTGCAGCGAAACGTACGGCACCGGGTGCAGCTATCATTCACTTCCTTGGTGGGATTCACGAGATTTACTTCCCATACGTATTGATGAAGCCGGTCTTGATCCTTGCGATGATCGCAGGGGGCGCAACAGGGATCTTCACGTTCGTACTCTTTGATGTCGGTCTCGTCGCACCTGCTTCACCAGGTAGTATCTTTGCCATTCTTGCGATGGCATCACGCGGTTCATATCTTGGACTCGTGGCAGGGATTCTCTTGTCAGCAGCGGTCACGTTCGCTGTGGCTAGTGTCATCTTGAAATCGAGCGCAGCAGAGGAAGTATCACTCGAAGAAGCGACACAAAACGTGAGTGCGATGAAAGGCAAACAGTCTTACGCATCGGCTCTCGTGACAGATCGTCTTGATAAAGTCGACCATATCATCTTCGCTTGTGACGCTGGAATGGGATCGAGTGCCATGGGAGCATCGGTTCTCCGGAACAAGGTCAACAAAGCGAACTTGCCAATCAAAGTGACGAACACGTCCATCAGCAACTTGCCGAAAGATGCTCAGTTTGTCATCACACACGAAGATTTGACGGAGCGTGCGGAAGCGCAAGCACCGAATGCGATTCATCGTTCGGTCACGAACTTCTTGAACGCCGATTACTACGACCAATTGGTAGAAGAAATTAAAGCGGAACGCAGCAAAATTTCTTGAACTCAGAACAGATAGAGATACGGTTTAGCCATTAGGAGGAAATCAAAATGCCATTCATTCAAACAGAGATGATTCGACTTAACCAAACATTCGCAACGACAGAGGAAGCGATCACAGCAGCCGGAGCCGTCCTACAAGACGCCGGCTGTGTGACGCCGGAGTATGTAGAAGCGATGCATGAACGTCAAGCGATCGCCAACGTCTATATCGGAAACCACGTCGCCATTCCACACGGTACAGAAGCAGCGAAATCAGCGGTTCAGAAGACGGGGATCTCGTTCTTGCAAGTACCAGACGGTGTCGACTTCGGAGGTCAAACGGCCAAACTCGTCATCGGAATTGCAGGCGTGAATGATGAACATTTAGAGCTCCTTTCGCAAATCGCGATTCTCTGCTCGGACGAAAGCAATGTGGAGCGTCTTGTTCAGGCGAAAACGAAAGAAGAAATCTTGGCGCTCTTTATGGAAGAGGTGGCGTAAATGAAAGCTGTTCATTTTGGTGCAGGGAACATTGGACGAGGATTTATCGGATTATTGCTCAATCAAAGCGGTTACGAGGTGACGTTTGTCGACATCAATGACACTGTCATCGAAGCGCTTGAGGTAAAACGTCATTATGAGGTCGGATTCGCAGAAGACGGCGTCGATCGTATCATTGTCGACCGTGTTCGCGGTGTCAACAGTTTAAAAGAACCGGCTCGTGTCGTGGAATTGATTGCAGAAGCAGATCTCGTGACGACGGCTGTCGGACCGTCACTCCTCTCAAAAGTGGCACCGTTGATTAGCGAAGGACTTCGTGCTCGTGAAGTCGAAGACGCCCCGGTTTATGTCATTGCATGTGAGAACATGATTGGTGGGAGTGCGATTCTTCGTCAAGAAGTAGAGGCGTGTGACGGTGTCGGGGAGGCGAATGTCTTCTTCCCGAACGCGGCTGTCGACCGCATCGTCCCACTACAACAACATGAGGATCCACTTTACGTGGAAGTCGAGACGTTCCATGAATGGGTCATCGAGACACAAGGGCTCAACGAACAACCACCGATTCAAGGTGTGACATGGGTTGAAGAAATCGGACCGTATATCGAACGGAAATTATTCACGGTCAATACGGGACACGCCATCGCCTCTTATATTGGCTCGTTGTTCGGGAAGGCGACGATTGACGAGGCATTGAAGGATCGCCGTGTGCGTCAAGTCGTCCAAGGCGCTTTATATGAAACAGGTTGGTTATTGCTTGAGAAATATGGATTCGAGGCGAAAGAGCATAGCCAATACATTCAAAAAATCATCAAGCGCTTTGAAAACCCGAAATTGAAGGACGAAGTGTCGCGCGTGGCGCGTTCGCCGATTCGTAAACTTGGACCGAGCGACCGTCTCGTCAAGCCGGCACGCGAATTGATGGATAACGGCATCGAGCCAAACGAACTCGCTTACGGGATTGCAGCAGCCCTTCATTACTACAACCCGGAGGACTCGGAATCGTCGGAGCTGAACTTGTCGATCGAAGAACACGGCATCTCGTCAACGATTGAAAAATACCTTCATCTTCATGAAGGGGACACGTTGACCCAGTTGATTCTCGATCAATATCATTTGATTCGGGAAGAAGAAAAAGAACGCGTGTCGTAACTAAAAATCGCTCCTGTCTATTTGACAGGAGCGATTTTTAGTGTTTTCCGAACTCGAGATAGGTGGTCGTCTCTTTGACATGAAACGGAACGTCTGTCTCAGACAACGGAAGACTGAAGTAGTAGCCCTGTACGTAGTCACACGATTCCTTGAGTAGCCATTCGAGTTGCGCGGATGTTTCCACACCCTCCATGAGAACTTTCATACCCAGGTTGTGACCGAGTTGAATCATCGAGCGGACGATGGCCTCTTGATTGCGGTCGGTGAACAGGTTTTCGATAAACGTTCGATCGATTTTCAGCACTTGCACAGGAAGTTCCCGAAGTTGGCTGAAAGAAGAATAGCCGGTCCCAAAATCATCGAGAGAAATGAGGATCCCGAGCTGATGCAACTGCGTCAGTTTTTCACGAGTCGAGGCCTCATATGAAAGCATCGAGGACTCGGTCACTTCCAATTCGAG
Source organism: Exiguobacterium sp. s121 (assembly GCF_018617245.1). Lineage (GTDB taxonomy): Bacteria > Bacillota > Bacilli > Exiguobacteriales > Exiguobacteriaceae > Exiguobacterium > Exiguobacterium profundum. The sequence continues at coordinate 19,921 of NZ_JACSJV010000004.1, read as the reverse complement.
ATACATCGGGTCCATCCCCGTCTCCAAAAGAATGGATTGTAGCGTATCAACAAAGTCTTCGCGCGCAAATTGGAGCGGGGAGACGTTAAGGGATAATGTAAAGGGACGTATCCCAGTTCGTTGCCAACGTACCCAAGTGCGACAGCCTTCCCGAATGACCCAATGACCAATCGAATGAATTAACCCCGTGTTTTCTGCAATCGGGATGAAGTCAGATGGCGCAACCTTTCCGATTTGTGGATGTTGCCAGCGAAGTAACGCTTCCACGCCTTCTAATCGATTCCGCTTCAAATCGATTTTCGGTTGATAGACAAGTGTCAGTTCGTTTTTACTTAGTGCGGTGACGAGTGCTTTTTCTATCTCGATATTGCGTAAGAGTTGAGGTCGTGATGATTCTTCGAATAATTTGATATTATTCTCTCCATCTTGTCTGGATTCATCAGCCGCAAGACGAGAAAACTGAATAAGTTCTTCGGAAGAAGCACTATCCTTAGGGAAATGACTGATTCCCGCACTCATCGTCAATTCAAGAGTCGTGCCATCCACGTCGAAGCTGGATGAAAGCGCCTTAATACATTTTTCAGCCTTTTGATGAGCGAGCGAACTTCGTTGCGCAAATAGTAAGATGACAAACTCGGATGGTCCGATTCGTGTCAACACATCGTCTGGGTGAATCGTATGTTTGAGGCGGTCAGCGACTTGAATGATCAACTCATCTGCTCCGTGATGCCCGAGAATGTCACTTAGGAAACGCCAGCGGTTTACGTCGATATATAAACAGGCGACCGAACGTTCTTGTGAGATACATTCCTTCAAGAGGGCATCCAGTTTATGCCGATTTGGTAAATCCGTCAATGCATCGTGAAAAGCCATATGTTCAATCAGACGCTGAGAGGCGACTGCTTCGGTCACATCTCGGATAAACCAGAGTACTTGATTGTTCGAACCATCTTGAAGTGGGTAAGACGTCACTTCTAACGTACGATGATTCGTGTCAATTTGTACCGGCTGATAGAACGGCTGTTGAGCCGACAGCAAAGGATGATAATCCTGAAAAAAAGGTTCTGTTACATGCCCCTCGAATAAGTGAGCGAACGCCTGATTTTGATATTGGATTTCACCATCGCTTGTCGTCGTCACTACGGCATCCGTTGTCGATTCTAAAATCGTCGTTTGGAAGAGGTCACGTTTTTGGATTTGTCGTTCTAACGTATACGCAATAAAGTACATCCCGAATAAGAGAAATACGATGCTTGTGACTAACCATGCGAGTAGGGTCGGATCAATCGGAACCTGCCTGACGGGTGAAGCATCGGGGATAATGGTCGTTGCCCGCATTCCAGCAAGGTGCATACTTAAAATAGCTGTCCCCATCAGAAGGGAGAACATCAGTTTCACGGAAAAAGCGGAATGCTGCATAGAGTAGGATGAAAAGAAACCTACCCATAAGGCGAGAAAGGAAGCGCCCCAAGCGATACCAATCGAAATCAATACCCATAAGGGATCAAAGTCTAATTGAACACTTTGTATAGCGGTCATCCCGATATAATGCATGCTGACAATTCCGAATCCCATCAAACCGGAAGATTGCAGTAAGGTCATCCATGTCGTCTTTCGGGAAATCAAACCGAACGACAGGATGCACCCGGCAATCGCCGGAATCATCGATCCGATAATGAGCCAGATGGAGTACGTGCTTTCGTGTAAAGAAGCATGACCGAGCATGGCCACAAAATGCATGGACCAGATGCCGAGACCTAGGGTGGTACCACCAAATAAAATCCAAGTACGATGAGACGTTGTCACACCTCCTGTGACCCGCTTCGCTAATTCGAGTGCCATCAAGGCTGAAACGCTAGCAATGAGGAAAGCGAGCATCATCAAAAATCCATTATGACTCGTTGTGTGCGTGCTAATCTGTTCCATAGTGTCGATACCTCATAGGGTTTTTAATTTATGATTCACTTTATTATATGCCGAACAATTGTAATTACATATAAAAAGATTCAAATGCTATTCTTCCAATCAAATAAGGGGTACTACATTGCTGAAGGGGTGCTGACTATGTATAAAAATAAATACATTCACTTGTTCTTATTGGTCTCATTCGGCTACTCATGGCTTATATGGGGAAGTTTGTACTGGTGGACCGATTTACCGATTATGGCAATCGTTATTTCGGGAGCGTTTGGACCCAGCATTGCAGGGTTCGTTACGATGTATCGACTTCGCGGTGGGGAAGGGGTGACACATCTTTTTCGGAAAAGCGTTCAGTTCCAGATGAGTTGGAAGACGTATGTGATTCCCCTTTTGTTGGTGCCGTTCTTATTTCTCGTGGCGTATTGGTGGACGGATAGAAGCGATGCCTTACTCGTTCGCGAACCGTGGTGGATCGTCCCATACTTTCTCTATATGCTATTTCTCGGTGGGGCGGTGCAGGAAGAGTATGGATGGCGCGGCTATTTGCTCGACGCCTTGCAATCAAGACTCCCACCGCTTCTAGCCAGCTTGTCACTCGGAGTGGTCTGGACGCTATGGCATATTCCGCTCTTCCTCATGGTTGGAACAGTTCAGGCGAATCTATCGTTTTGGGCATATGGATTAGCCGTGATGGCTTATACGATTCTCATCACTTGGGTATACAACGGTTCGTCGCGTAATTTATGGTCGGCCTTTCTCATGCATACGATGTTTAATGTCATGCTCGTGATGGTCGGGTTCGAAGCGGAAAGTGGTTATCCAGTCGGGTTTATTCATTTGACGATCACGTTATGGACCGCTGCGATTTTAGTCATTTGGAAAACGTACGGTAAATTGAGTTATGAGCCACTCGAGGAAATGATTCCTTCATACCCGAGTGTTACGCAACGGATGCGTGAGGGTAAAGAGTAGGACAAAAAAGAAAAGGAAGTGGACGTCTTGAATTTTCGCGCACTCGAACAATCAGACGTGAAATCCTTGCAGCGCTTGTTTATGGAGAGTCTGAGTGACTTGATTCGACGAGAGCGTTTTGAAGATGCCGATTTGCTCGATGAAGAAGTGGCACGTCTGAACACGACGATTCAAGATCATTTCGATGATGACACCGTTCAACTGTACATTGTGGAAGAAGACGGAATCATTGTGGGAGCAGGGGCGTTACTACCTCCGAATGATATCATCTCAGGCAACATACAAATTGAGCGTGGTGCAATCGAGTTAGGGAGTGTCTATGTGTCACCTCGTATGCAGCGGCGAGGTGTCGGACAATACTTGTTAGAAGAAATGATGCGTGAAATTTCGAATCGAGGGAAAGACGTCTTTTATTTAGATGCCGGATTCCCGAGCGCTCAAGCCTATTGGCAAAAACGATTGGGTGAGCCATCTCATATCCTCGAACATTATTGGGGTCCCGGGGCATCACATATGATTTGGCGGGTCAATATCAAACAAGGAACTTAGCTGAGTGCTAAGTTCCTTGTTTTTAGTAATAAGATCGCATGAATTGATGAATGCCGGATGCCGTTGCTTCAGCCATTCGTTGACGATATGTCGTACTCGTTAAATGTGAGCGGTCGCTTGAATTACTGATGAATCCGTATTCGACAAGGGTAGAAGGTGACACGTTACGTCCGACTACGTATACATTTTGATACTTGACCCCACGGTTTTGAATCGTGGAAATCCGTGAAGCGATTTCTTTATTGATACTTGAGCCGAGACTACGGCTGGCGGAAACGTAAGGGTTTGTCGTATAGCTATCTGACGTCGGGACGAGTACCTCATGTCCATGAGCCGTGTTATAAACAGAAGAGTTCGCGTGAAGACTGACGAACACATCCCCTTTATAAGACTTGTTGAGTGACACACGTTGGTCAAGGGAGAGGTACGTATCGTTTGAGCGAGTCAATTTAACGTTGTAGTCATATGTGCTCGATAAGACGCCAGCAAGGCGTTTCGCGATATCAAGTGCAATTACTTTCTCGTAAACCGATCCGTAGACAGCGCCAGGGTCGTTTCCGCCATGCCCTGCGTCGATGACGACCGTTTTACCAGTTCCGTCTGTATCGGTTGGTGTCGTGACAGTCGTAGGCTTCAAGTACTCGGATGCTACATAACCGGTTTTCCCATCGTATGTGACTTTATACCACGACTCGTAACGACTGACATACTTGACGACCGACCCGACCGGAATGACGGTTAAGACATTGCTCCAAGAGGCCGCGCTAAGGCGCATGTTCAAGTTCACGGTCGTTTCATAATAAGCAGACGGGGTTACAGGAGCTGTCGTCGCCGTTAAATAGTCAGAAGAAACGTAACCGGTTTTCCCATTATAGGTGACCTTATACCATGATCCGTAGCGACTCACATATTTGACCGTCGCACCCGACGGAATCGTCGTGACGACAGAACTCCATGAAGCGGCGCTGAGACGAAGGTTTAAATTGGCAGTCGTCTTATAATAGTCCGAAGGTGGGACGGGAGCACTCGTAGCTGTTAAATAAGCAGAAGCGACGTAGCCCGTCTTTCCATTGAACGTCACTTTGTACCATGACCCATAGCGACTGACATACTTGACGGTCGCGTCGGCAGGGATCACGGTGACGACATCGCTCCATGAAGCGGCAGTAAGACGCATATTTAATCGGTCTGTTGTCTTATAGTAAGCAGAAGTGTTCGAGACCGTAACGTATTGAGAAGAGACATATCCTGTTTTGCCTCCATAACTGACTTTGTACCACGAACCGTATGTACTGATATACGTGACGCTTGAGCCAGATGGAATGGTCAACAGGACAGGGCTCCAAGTGGCTGCACTTAAGCGAAGATTTAAGTTGGCGGTAGTGGTATAGGTCGAGGCGGCTTCAACAACAGTCGATTGAATACCAGATGAATCCAGTTGGAACGGGACGATTGCTGCCCCGGATATTGCAAGTGAAGAGCTGAGTAACAGCTTTAAACTCCATGATGATTTTGTTTCATTCAATGTTCAAACTCCTTTATTCATTAAACTAGTGACAAGGGCGGCGTATGAGAGTGCATCTAGGTTGTCCCTGTTTATTATATAAGTAAAAAGGAAAAAATGGAGGGGAATATATAATTCATTTACCTTTTTTCTTAAAATAAAAAAGACGCACAAGGCGTCTGGAGTAAATCAGATTAAACGATGCGAGGCATATCATCAACAAGTAGTTTAACTGGTTCATCTACTTTAACAATGCGAGGCATGTCGTCAACGAATAGTTTAGCAGGCTTGTCTACTTTAACAATGCGAGGCATATCATCAACAAAGAGTTTGATTGGTTCGTTCACTTTAACGATACGAGGCATATCATCAACGTGTAATTTGACGGGCTCATTTACTTTAACAATGCGAGGCATATCATCTACTAGAGGTCTAACAGAACTTCCTAAAAGTAAAACTGCTGTAGCGATAAATAGTATTCCTGTTACTTTTTTCATTAATAAAACCTCCATCAAATTATTATTTTATGCTTTTAAAGCAGAAAAACCTAAATTATCATAGATCATTCGTCAGCTTTCAAAGAATCGAACAATCGGTATAGTGTCTCAGATTGCTGATATATACGTGTCTCCAAATCTCCTGAGTAAGCATCTGGAGTGTCGGCAGGAAAGATCACTACTTTTTCAGATTCACTTTTTACAGCAGTTGCTAGAATAGAAACATTTACTTGTTGACTCAATAACGTACTGCAAAGAGAATGTGATATCTTATCAGTTTCATTGAGTAAATTTGGTCTCCAGCAAACTGATGTTTCGGGCAAAATATACAAAATATGTCCTTCTTCAAGTAGGGTCATGCATTGATTAGTAACAAAGTCTGAATCCTGCTCAACGTTAATATATTCATAATCAAGTAACTGTTTTTCATAAATTGTTTTTGTACTTCGTTTTAAAATCGAGAGGGAAAGTTCAGGTCCTAGAATATAAAGTTTTTTGAAAGAGTGAATGTGATTCAATGAACGAGCTATCAGTCGAGGTAATGATTGATAGTAATCGATTTGAAAAGCGTTTACAATGAAACCTCTAGGAGAACTTAACAATTGGGTCAGGTGTTCTAACCCTGAAAAATTATTATGATCTTCAGAAGTGTACATTGTATCCATGGTTGGAACTTGCTTTGACTTAAAATAAATTTTAGGCTTAATGTAGTCTTCGGCAAGTAAGAAACTTAGTTTTCCCATTTGTCATTTTCACCCCCGGATAAATAATTGAAATGTGTTATTTAGTAAAAATTAACTAGGAAATTTGTAGAAACTGTTTTTACTAGTTCAATATTATCATGTCATCTTTTATAAAGGGGGATGTTTTGGTTGGGAAAATCATTCCTAGAAATGCTCTTTTAAGATGCTTTTTTGTGGCGAATTTCCTGTATGCGTGACAAAAAGACTAATATTTTTTAAAAAAACCAACCATTTTAGTTCGAAGGGGCTACTTTTTGATATGGAATATAACTTTGGGAATTTAATAAAAGTAGAACGTATGCGGAAAAATATGAAGCAGTCAGTGCTTGCTAGAGGAATCTGCTCAATCTCATACTTAAGTAAAATTGAAAATAATCAAACTACTCCTAGTGACGAAGTCTTAGAACTGATTTTTGAAAGGTTAGAATTAGAGGTTCCACTTTATTATGACTTCAGTGAAAAAGTAGATCAAACTAAAAAAGAAATTCGAGATATATTGAAAGAAGCATTATTGTCACGCCAAGAAGATAAGTATTTTAAGAGGATTGAAAAATTTAAAACAAATCCTGTTGTCTTACAATCGAAGGAATTGTACATTACTTTATTAATCACGCTAGCGCGATTTGGTCTCACACCTGGTGGTAATGTTCAATATTTAATTGAAGTAGGTTGGATTAAAGATCAACTAAACAAAGACAATCGTTTGCGATACGATTTATTGCAGTGCCTCTACATGTTTCTCTATCAGTCGGCTGATCGAGAAACTACTGTGAGTTTGTTAGAGAATGTTGGTAAAGAGCTTGCGGATTCAAGTATTCCTGATTGGGAAAAAGCAGATATGCGATATGTGATGGGCGCCCTTTATCACCGATTTACAGATTATTCTCAAGCTATTGATTACGTGAAGTTGGCACTCGAGTATTTTCAAGAGAATTTTTGCTTGGAACGAATTATCGAGTCGCACATGATTATTGGTTTGTCATTTAAACGTCGGAAACGATACACAATTGCTTTAGAACATTATGAAAAAGCAGCGAAAGTGGCAGATAAGGCAAAATTGAACGATTATTATGGAATGCTTTATAACAATATGGGAGATATATATTTTTTAATTGGGGATCAAGAGAAAGCACAAAAATATTTTCTTGATAGTTTTAAGGTTAAAGAAGGAGCAAAAAGTAAACTATATAGTGTAATGTCTTTGCTTGAAGTCAATGCCGCTAAAAATAATATTGAAGGCATTATGGAATGGTTGGCAATAGGCTATGAGTTAAAAGGGGATCAAGATGATTTAGTAGAGTTTAACTATCACTTTGATATTTACGTAAGTAAGTATAAAAAAATTGATCAAAATGAGTTAATCCAAAGTCTAAAAAGGGCTGTTAATTATTTTGAAGCATATGATGAATACTACACTCATAAGTATGCATTGTGGTTGTCTAGAGAATTAAGAAGCACAGGAAAGTACAAACTTGCTACAGAATACTATGAAAAAACAATCTCAATGATGTCACGTTGGGAGTAAACAAAAAGAACTCGAGATAAGTAATGATACTTAAATCGAGTTCTTTTCTATGGCGTTGTAAAATAATGCACAGTCCACACTTGTTCTTGAACGAGGCGTTCGTCTTCTATATGACCGTTAAGGACCTGCTGTAATAGATGAATCAAATGTTTTTGAAGATTCGCATCATGAGAGCCACTATGCAAAATCTCCTCTTCGCTCGCAACAATGTAAAAACCACCAAGCCGCAATGGCACATGCTTCCGAATCAAAGCAGCGGCAGTTTGAAACTTCGCTTGCTCCCCCATGTGAGGCACGTCAATCTCGAAACGTCCCCATTGATTAAAATCTCCAATTTCTGAAAAAGGTGGGTCACGATGATCCAATGGCAAGTCCTCCGATCCTAGCAATCTCTTTATATTCAGTATATCTTGTTTTTGACTTAAAACGTGCAAAAATAAATGGATAGGGTAACCTACATCTACGAAAATGAATCGGTTTCTTTCCTTTCTATATTCTGTAAAAGGATTCCTTCCAAATTAGGCAAAAAAAGAGTCAAAAATAACACGGTCATATCGACCGTGTTATTGCATGATGTGTTCTTTTGAGGTTGGGAGTTCACAGATAAATGTACTTCCTTCCCCGTATACCGATTCGACATGGAGTTGACCATCATGGGCTTTGGCAATTTCTTTACAAATTGCGAGACCGAGACCGGTACCTCCGATTTTACGACGATCCGAATTATCGACGCGGTAAAATTTCCCGAAGAGGTGAGGGAGCGAGGCACTCGGTATACCCATACCGTGGTCTCTCACTTTCATCACGACCTCTTCGTCTATACGTTCGAGCGATACAAGGATATTCCCGCCATCTGGCGAATATTTGATGGCGTTACTTAATAGGTTACCAAGTAATTGACGCATCCCTTCTAAGTCTGCATCGATAATAAAGTCTTGTTCGGTATCGGCATCGATGAATAGTTCATGCCGGTCCGTCGTTTCCTGATAAAACGCGACACTGTCTGTGATGAGCTTGTATAAATCGACCGGTTCCCACTCGAACGTTTGCTTTCCAGACTCCATTTTTTGAAGATCCAAGAAATCGTTGACGAGATACGAGAGTCGTTTCGCTTCATCGTGGATTGTCTTCAAATACAGTTCACGACGACTTTCCTTCAAATCTCGTGACAGCATCAGTTCAGTAAATCCGTAAATCGAGGACAATGGTGTCCGTAATTCATGTGAGACGGTCGAGACGAGTTCGGATTTCATCCGATCGATTTCTGTTTCGGCCGTGACGTCACGTAAGACGAGCATCGTTCCACGGAGTTTGCGGTCTCGATAGACACTTTCGGCATAAAGTTGAATGAAGCAATCGCCTTGGTCGATTGAAATCGTGAGCCCATCCTCCGGCGGATCTTGCGTGAAGACGCGTTCGAAGTATCGGACAAACTGTTCATGTTGATCGACCCGTTCCGCCAGCTGTTCGATATCGATGTCAATGGCAGAGAGTTCTTCGTATCCCTTATAGTCAAAGTGTAAATCATCAAACATACGGATGAAGGCGCGATTGCCGACGATAGTGTCATCTTCATAGTTCACATATAAAATGGCCTCACGTACAGAATTGATTAGTTGCGCCGTCTCTTTCCGATCCTGTTGCATCTGGCGATAAAGCTGCATGCGGAGAAGTGAGATGGCAAGTTGACCGGCGAACGCATTCAATTCCGATTTTTCACTGGCATCGTATTGTTCATCGTAACGAGCCAAATAGAGACATCCAATGAGACTATTATCTGATGGGTCCATAATCGGGATGACCGTCTCATAGATATAATATGGATACGTGTGTAACGCATCGACGACCCGCTTAGAAGTGGCGGCCGGTAACTTTGAAATCATGACTCGTTTAAGCAAAAGGGAATCTTTCTTTAGACTTTCTTGTTGATCTTCGGTCATCTCTTTCGGGACAACAGACGTGATTTCTCCGTCTTTAGTGAGCAAGAGGGCGCCGAACTCAGATTTTGTAAGCAACACAATCTTTTCAATAACAGAAGAGTAATCAAATAAGGATTCTTTCGAGGCCAATACTTCAATCAACTCGTTACGATATTGAAGATTAATTTCATTTAATTTCGATTCATTTAATACGTTCTCGAGCTTTTCTTTTTTCGCTTTCAGTCTGCTGTTCTGGTCGGCCATCCGTTTGATGAGCGGGCGTCCGATTAATAAGATGGCACTGATGAACATGACGAGCCCGATCATCCAAATCCATCGGAGAGCAGTGAGTTCGAGAGTAGAGACATTCCCATCACGCACGAACCAGGCTCCAATCAAGGTTAAAACCAGACTGAATCCACAGACACTATATAAAATACTGAGTATTTGACGACTGTTCAATTGTTCAATCCACTTGCTGATCATTCGTTCTACTTCCTTCCTTGAACATAAAAAACGATAGGTCATCTTTTCCTTGCCCTGAATTCTATGAGACCGGGAAGGGAAAATGAAGCAATTTGCTTATTCAACGTGCATTAAAATAGATTCACATAATGCGATTTACCCAAAATACATGAAATGTACACGTGTCAACCTGCTTTGCGTTGACATTATTTAACGAAGTGATTACCTTGATATTAAGATAAAACAACGAGGAGTGTAGTCTATGTTATCAATTGAACCGTCTGCCTTGACTGAACGAGACACATATAAGTTTTTGATTGGCAGCATTGTGCCAAGACCGATTGCGTTTGTCACAACACAAAATGGGGACGTGATTAACGCCGCCCCGTTTAGCTATTTTAATGTAGTCGCATCCAACCCTCCGCTCGTCTCCGTCTCAGTTCAACGAAAAGATGGCGTCATGAAAGACACGGCGCGTAACGCACTCCGTACGAATGAACTAGTGATTCATGTCGTAGATGAAACGAACGTCATCAACGTGAACGAGACGGCCGCCAACCTTGCGGCAGATGAGAGTGAGCTGTCTCGTACAGACTTTACGCTTCAACCGAGTGATGTGATTTCGACTCCAGGGGTCAAAGAAGCAAAAATCCGTTTTGAATGTGTGCTCCATCATCACTTGCCGATCGAACATGACGGAAAAACGACTGCCGATTTATTGATTGCGCGAATTGTCCGTTTCCATATTGACCGAGAGTTATATACTCAAGGACGCATCGATGCTAAACGGCTTGCGCCTGTCAGTCGGATGGCTGGCAATAGTTATGCGACCCTTGGGGAACTATTTGACGTGAAGCGTCCAGAGTAATCGATAAACGTGCCCGTTTTTTCTAAAGAACGGACACGTTTTTTGGGTAAAGAAATAGGAAGCGCATTTGGGTGCGGTATTTCTTTCTTTCCGACACTCGCTTGTGTCACAATAAAGTCAGAACATTCTAACTTTCAGTCATCCTAGATCAGAGAAAAAGGGGAGTCCGTCATGTACCGTCCAACTGTCCAATCGATTATTACTGCTATTGAAACCGTGATTGTCGGAAAAGAAGAAGTCATCGCAAAAAGTCTCACTGCCTTGCTAGCAGGTGGGCATGTGCTGCTTGAAGACGTACCAGGAGTCGGAAAGACAATGCTCGTCCGTACGTTCAGCCGAGCGATTGACTTAGATTTTAAGCGCATCCAATTCACACCGGACATGCTACCGTCCGACTTGACCGGGATTTCGATGTACAACCAAAAAACGAGGGAATTTGAATATCGACCAGGTCCGCTCATGGGTAACATCATTTTAGCGGATGAAATTAACCGGACCTCACCGAAAACGCAATCGGCTCTTCTTGAGGCGATGGCTGAGCGAAGTGTAACAGTGGACGGGGAATTGAAAGTGTTACCGTCACCTTTCTTCGTCATGGCGACACAAAACCCGATTGAGCATGAAGGGACGTATCCGTTGCCGGAAGCACAGTTGGATCGCTTCTTACTTAAAATCGAGATGGGCTATCCGACATTCAATGAAGAGATTGCATTATTGTCGCGGTTTGAAAAAGAAGAGCCGCTCGAGGCGCTTCAGAGCGTGATTACGAAGCAAGAAGTTGAACTCATGCAACGTGAAGTGAGAGACGTGCATGTGTCGAGTGCGGTCAAACAGTACATTGTGCGATTGGTGCATGAGTCTCGAAAAGATCCGCATACGTATTTAGGAGGAAGTCCGCGAGCCACACTGGCGTTGATGAAAGCGGCACAGTCGTGGGCGTATATCCATAATCGCGATTTCGTCTTGCCGGATGACGTGAAGGCGATGGCGACGAGTGTGCTCGGACATCGCGTACTCTTGACAGCAGAAGCACGGTATAAAGGAAAATCACCGAATCAGTTGATTCAAGATTGGCTGGATACGTTGCCTGTCCCGATGGATCGTGAGGTCAATGAAGTATGAAAAACTGGATGAAGCTGTTCGTTGTATGGGCGGCGGCATTCGGATTGTATGCATTTGCCCGCATCGAAGGCAGTATCGTCGCTTCGACCTTATGGTGGTCGTTCGCTGTGTTGACCGTCTACTGGACACTCTTTATGATTTATCCGGTCACAGCGGCAAATGTGGTGCGCCGTGTGACAACGAAGCGACTTGTTTCTGGACAAACAATGGATGTCGAGTTACGAATTGAACGGAAGTATCCTTTCTTGATTGGGATGGTCACGTTAGAGGAGCGATTGCCACAACGTTTGACGGATGAAGACAAGACGATTGTCGTGCCTGTAGACCGTTTTTTCCGACAAGCAGAAGTCGTCCATTATGAGGTCGAGGCGATTAAGCGTGGGATTCATGTCTTTGACCGCACCGTTCTACATGTACGTGACGTATTTGGTCTGTTCGACCGGAAGCGGACGTTACGACTCGAGACGGTCGTCGAGGTGTCACCCGCTGAATTGCCGTTTGATTTACCTCGAGACGAACATGTCGGGGGTCGTGGGGAGCAATATCGTCAAATGCGGACATACACCGAAGTGGCCAATACGACCAGCGGGGTTCGGGAGTATGCGGCAGGAGACCGAATCGGACGGATTGATTGGAAGGCATCCGCACGCCGAGGGAACTTGATGACCAAGACGTTTGACCAGGAACAAGAGAAGAAGCTTTCACTCGTGTTCGTACCAGCCGTCTCTGCCGGGTATGAAGAGGCATTTGAACGTTCCCTATCCTTACTTGTTGGAGCGATTCGTCAGTTAGAACGAAAAAATCTGCCGTTTGAGCTCTACGTCATTGAAGAGCAGGTGCGACTGTTCCATCTTCCTGACCAGAGTGCAGAAGTCGGTCATTACTTGTTGACCGCAACGCCAGAAGCTGAGGGGCGTCTCGTCGAACGAGTGAAGCAGAAACTGCCTCAACAAACTGGAGATTTGATTTTGATCAGTCCTTTTGAAACGACGTCCATTCGAGAGTTGATGCATGAGACACAGGGTAGCTATCATCTCTACACGGCAGTTAATGAGGTGACGGTATGAAGACATGGGTAACCCGAATCGTCTATACGGCGCTTGCCGCCTATTTGTTGTCGTTCTGGATTGAGCCGATTGTTGGAAGTACGACGTTCGATGTGACGTGGCCGTTTTACTTCCTGCTCATCGTGCCGATGTTTGCCAGTATTCTGCCTTGGGCAGCTTTTCTTGGGATCTCGCTTCTTAATTTCCTCATCGTCTTGTATGCCTATCACGGCAGTATTTTGGACTGGTTTGGTCTATGGATGGAAGATTTGATGGGTGTCATGAGCGGTGAACTGCCGAATGAAGCGATTTTCTTCTCTGCCATGGCGCTGATCGGCTTACTGTTTGCTGTGCTCGTCGGACGAACGTATCCAAGTTATAGTTTTGCCCTTGGGATGATTGTGTCGACTCTCGGCATCATGGCCTATTTTGATACGTGGACGTTGTATGACGGGGAAGGCAATATCCTGTATGCCATCGTCACATCGCTCCTCTTACTATTTGTCACCGATTTGGCAAAACGACCGAGTCAATCGCTCGTCCGATTCGTCAGTATCGGACTACTCCTCAGTGTCGTCGTGGCTCTCGCAAGTGCTTCACCCACGCTTGAAGGCGATTGGTCTGACCGTATCACTACGAGTTTTCGGAATGCGACGACGGAAGGTGATGGGAGTGGCCCGGGTCGAGTTGGGTATGGAGTGAACGACGAATCGCTAGGTGGTCCGTTCGAACAGGATGACGGCATCGTCTTCATCGCTCGCGGCGTGCCGGCACGCTATTGGCGTATCGAATCCAAGGCGATTTATACGGGGAAAGGTTGGGTCGAATCACCAGTCCTGGACTCTAACTACAATCGTGGTCAGTTAGTGGACTCGGAAGTGGATACGACACCGGAACAGGCACTGTTACGTTTTGAGCGCCGACAACCGTTTGTTCCTTATGGTGGAGAATATCCGCAAGCTATCGAAACAGAGTCCGGTACCGAATTTCGAGTCGGTGATATCGAACGGGCTTTCCCGAACGAGACGATTACGATGCAACCGTCCGGAAAGATTGTATTTGAAAATGAGGAACAATCGACTCCGCGGACGATCCAACTTCGTTATAGTGTCCCGGCTTTCTCTGAAGAACAACTGGCATTAAATGAAGAGATCACATCGCTCACGGAAGAAGAGCAACAGGTCTATTTACAGCTACCGGAATCGTTGCCAGAGCGTGTACGAGATTTAGCCACTGACATCACGGCGGAGAGTGAGACACCGAACGAGAAGGCGGAAGCGGTAGAAGCTTATTTCCGAAATGGAGAATTTCAATACGACACCGAAAATGTGGCACAACCGGAAGGGGACACGGATTATGTTGACCAGTTCCTGTTCGACACACAAATCGGGTATTGCGATAATTTCTCGACGTCAGCTGCCGTATTGCTGCGCGCGAACGGCATACCGACGCGTTGGGTAAAAGGATTTACTATGGGTGACACACGAGGGGTCATTCAAGGTGAGGAAGAACATACGATTCGAAATCGTCACGCCCACTCGTGGGTCGAGTATTTCATTGAAGGCGCGGGCTGGGTTCCGTTAGAAGCGACAATCAGTTTCTCGGACGCCAACTTATTGCAGATGGAACGAGAAACGGATACGGAAGATACGACGCCGGCTGCGAATGATCCCCAAGCAAATCAGGACAACGATACGCAAAACCGTCCGCAAGAAGATTTGTTGATCGATGACGTGACGACAGGTGATGTTCAAGAGGAGGCACGTAACATGCCGGTGTGGGGATGGGTTGTCATTCTCTTCCTCGTGGCGGTCCTCGTTTGGAACCGGAAAATCATCGAGCGTCAAATCATGTATGTCTGGTGGATGAGTCGTCCGCTCACGGATGGGCGCCTCGTCTCGATGCACCGCTATTTGATGAAACGACTGCGTGCGAACGGATTCAAAATTGAGGGACGTACGCCTTCGGAACTCGCCAAAGAGGTCGACGCCTACTATGAAACGAATGATATGACCCGTCTGACGGCTTTGTTTGAGCAAGCTGTTTATGCGGAACAAGAGCCGAATTCAAAATATAAAGAATATTGGAAAATCATGATTCATCGAATTATGAGTTGAAGTGACGGGATGCATCAAGTAAGATAGACGCATTAGTTAGATAATTGAACATGGCATTCCTTCGTATATACTCGTGAATTGGCGCGAGAGTCTCTACCGGACCACCGTAAATGGACCGACTATGAAGGAGCACGTTTCGTATACAAAGAAAAGGGCGTGCTTCTTCTTCGGTTTGGATAATCTGGGGGAGAGGCGCGTCCTTTTTTTGAGGAGAAGGCAGAAAGGTGGAGATTTCGTGAAAGTAGAACAAGAAATGATTTTGGTGCTTGATTTTGGTGGTCAGTATAATCAGTTGATCACACGTCGTGTCCGTGACCTTGGCGTATACAGTGAGTTGCATTCGCATAAGATGACGGCAGACGAGATTCGCGAATTGAACCCAGTCGGCATCATCTTCTCAGGTGGACCGAACAGCGTATACGCGGAAGGCGCATATCGTTGCGACCCAGAGATCTTTGAACTTGGCATTCCGATTTTCGGAATTTGTTACGGCATGCAACTCATGACGCATCATTTCGGTGGTCGTGTCGAACGTGCCGCACATCGTGAATACGG
The DNA here is from genome assembly GCF_018617245.1 of Exiguobacterium sp. s121. GTDB lineage: Bacteria > Bacillota > Bacilli > Exiguobacteriales > Exiguobacteriaceae > Exiguobacterium > Exiguobacterium profundum. The sequence goes on along the minus strand of NZ_JACSJV010000004.1, from coordinate 4,119 downwards.
GAAAGCGACATTGTTCTCAACGCCGGAAGCATCAGCGATTTATAACGGTCTTCCAGTCGAACATACAGTATGGATGAGCCACGGTGACCTCGTCATGGAAGCGCCGGAAGGATTTATCGTCGATGGAACGAACCCGTCTTGCCCGGTCGCTTCAATCAAAAACGATGAGTTGAAAATGTACGGTGTCCAATACCATCCAGAGGTTCGTCACTCGGAGTACGGAAACGACATCTTAAAAAACTTCATCTATGAAGTATGTGGTGCGAAAGGCGAATGGTCGATGGAAAACTTTATCGACCTCGAAGTGGAGAAAATCCGTGAAATCGTTGGCGATAAGCAAGTTCTTTGTGCGCTTTCGGGCGGTGTCGACTCTTCTGTCGTGGCCGCACTCGTTCATCGCGCAATCGGTGACCAGTTGACGTGTATGTTTGTCGACCATGGTCTCCTTCGTAAAGGGGAAGCGGATAGCGTCATGAAGACGTTCGCAGACGGATTCAACATGAAAGTCATCAAAATCGATGCACAAGAACGTTTCTTGACGAAGTTGGCTGGTGTCTCGGACCCTGAGCAAAAACGTAAGATTATCGGAAACGAGTTCATCTACGTATTTGATGAAGAAGCATCGAAACTCGTCGATATGGACTTCCTCGCACAGGGGACGCTCTACACAGACATCATCGAGAGTGGGACAGACACAGCGCAAACAATCAAATCACACCATAACGTCGGTGGATTGCCGGAAGATATGAACTTCACGTTGATCGAACCACTCAACACGCTCTTTAAAGACGAGGTCCGTGCACTCGGTACAGAACTCGGTCTTCCTGACTATATCGTTTGGCGCCAACCGTTCCCAGGTCCAGGTCTCGGAATTCGTGTCCTCGGTGAAATCACGGAAGAGAAGTTAGAAATCGTGCGTGAATCCGATGCGATTCTACGTGAAGAAGTGAAGAAAGCTGGACTTGAACGCGACATCTGGCAATACTTCACGGTGCTCACGCCGATTCGCTCGGTCGGAGTCATGGGTGACGAGCGTACGTACGACTATGCTGTCGGTGTCCGTGCGGTCACTTCAATTGATGGCATGACGTCTGATTGGGCACGTATTCCATGGGATGTGCTTGAGAAGATCTCTGTCCGGATTGTAAACGAAGTCAGCCACGTTAACCGTGTGCTGTATGACATCACGTCTAAGCCACCTGCAACAATCGAATGGGAATAAGCGGAACAGAGGGGGATTCCCCTCTGTTTTGTCTTAAAACCGAACATTAACGTTTTTTATCGATGTAAAATCCGTGAATTTAGTTGACATTCTATTTTTACGCTGATACGATAAGAACGTTCTTATTATAACCGAACAATTATAAAATATTTTGCCGTATAATATCGGGGATATGGCCCGAGAGTCTCTACGAAATCACCTTAAATGATTTCACTACGGCGAGACATAGATGAGGGTGTATGCCCTCGTATGTTTCGCGTGGGGTCCTCGGTCATTTGCCGGGGGCCTTTTCTCGTTTTACGGCGAGCACAAGGAGGAAAACAAATGAGCACACAGCTCAAGCAAGAACAGCAACAACCATCAACGACGAGTCGGATCGATCGTTACTTCCAACTCACAGCACTCGGTACGAGTGTCCGCACGGAACTGATCGCAGGATTTACAACTTTCCTCGCGATGGCGTACATTCTTTTCGTTAACCCGAACATTCTTGGGGCAGCGGGTATGGATACTGGAGCGGTCTTCGTGGCGACAGGTCTTGTCGCGGTAGTCGGTTCATTGACGATGGGACTTCTCGCGAACTACCCAATTGCGATTGCGCCAGGCATGGGCCTTAACGCGTTCTTCGCATATAGCGTCGTCATCGGGATGGGTATTTCTTGGCAAACGGCTTTGTCAGGTGTACTTGTATCAGGTCTCTTCTTTATCGTATTGACGTTATCAGGAATTCGCGAAACGATTGTTAATGCGATTCCGGCTCCTCTCAAAATGGCGGTTGCTGCAGGGATTGGTTTCTTCATCGCTTTCATCGGTTTGAAAAACGCAGGCATCGTTGTCGCGAATGAAGCAACACTTGTTAGTCTTGGTTCACTTGGTACGGGCACGACGCTTCTCGCGGTGTTCGGTCTTGTGGTCAGCGCCTTGCTTATGGCGCGCGACATCAAAGGTGGTATTTTCATCGGGATGTTGTTGACGGCGATTGTCGGGATGATTTTCGGTCTTGTGCCGACACCGACAGCGATCTCAGACGTTGTGTCGATGCCGCCGAGTATGTCATCTACATTCGGTCAAGCCTTCATCAACTTCGGTGATGTGTTCACGCTTCAAATGCTCGTTGTCATCTTGACGTTCTTCTTCATCGACTTCTTTGATACAGCTGGGACGCTCGTCGCGGTAGCGCGTCAAGCTGGGATCATGAAAGAGAATAAAGTACCACGTGCGAGTAAGGCGTTGTTAGCTGACTCGACAGCGACGGTGGCAGGTGCAATCTTCGGAACATCTACAGCGACTTCATACGTTGAATCGTCAGCAGGTGTCGCTGCTGGTGGACGAACAGGATTGACTGCTGTTTTCGCAGGATTGTTCTTCGGTTTGGCATTGTTCTTCTCGCCTCTCTTGGCAGTTGTTACGGCGCCGGTCACAGCTCCTGCGCTGATTATTGTTGGTGTGCTCATGGCTTCGGCTCTTCTTGATATCGATTGGAAAAAGATCGAGATTGCAGTTCCTGCATTCTTGACGATTATCATGATGCCACTTACATCATCAATCGCAACGGGAATTGGGCTTGGGTTTATCCTTTACCCACTCATGATGATTGCAAAAGGGAAGACGAAAGAGATTCATCCGATCATGTATGGGATGTTGGTCATCTTCTTGGCATACTTTATGTTCTTGCCACACGCATAAGTTCATTTGAAAAGCCGGCTCTGTTATTACGAGTCGGCTTTTTTGTATGCAGTATTTTCAGGAAGGAATGGATCGTACATCGTGATCGCGTGATTTTCTGTGATGAACTCATTTCGAAGATGTGTGCCATTCATTGAAGTGACTTCTCTAAATATCTGGTTATGTCGTATCGTTCCACCCCACCATTCCCGGGTGAAATGATGGTTTTCTTCATATATACGATACTGTTCTTTATTCGGGATGTTCGAGCGCCATTCCCCGACGAGATGATCTCCCTCTATATATAGAAGGAGTTGATACGTTTGTGCCGTCTGGTTTGTGATTTGTAAGTCGAGATAATTATAAGAACATGTCGCGCCACTTCCGAAAGGTTGGTCCCGTCGGTAATCTGGGAACACATCGTAGCTGTGACGATAACGTTCGGTCACGGTCAATGGGCTATGTAAGGTGATCCAATAGATTAGATTGGACAGTTGGCAAAGTCCGCCACCGATTCCTGAAGTGACTTTTCCGTAATGGAGAATCATTCCGTCGACGTATCCTTTACGTTTCGTTGGCTTGCCGATCATCTTCCAATAGGAGAAGACATCGTTTGGAGTCAGGATAGAGCCGTTCAGTTTGGTGATTGCAATTTTTAGGTTGGTTACCTTGTTATGCTGGACTTCCATGTCGACATCTCGGAGTTGGCGATACAAAGGAGTTCGGTGTGTATGGATCAGATATGACATCGGGTCAGTGTTTCGTTTTGAAACATACTTTCGTTTGTCCGTCATCCATTCTATTCGTCGCTTAAGCGTATAAATTTGTGTACCAGACCAGATTCTGAACGGTGAACGTTTCTTAGGCCGCTGTAAATCGGATTGCATCATTGGTTGACTCCTTATAGGTTTATAGTCGTTTTTAGATATAAGTGTATTCTTTAAAGTGATTTATTCTTCCTTCTTCCATTAAGGAGTTGGGATTCGAACTTTGGATGATGTAGAAAAAGATTTAAAAGTTTTTTTAGAATAATGCTTGCAAGATCAAAAAGCAGGTGATATAGTTATCTCTGTTGCCAGCGACAAACGTTGAACAAACGAAAAAGTTGTTGACATCAAAATGAATTAAATGTTATTATCATTTAGTCGCCAAGAGCGGCAGACGAACTTTGAAAACTGAACGATGAGGCAAAAATAAGTTTTACAATTTTTGAATGAAGCGCAAGCTTCGTC
>NZ_JACSJV010000015.1:0-221 GCF_018617245.1 Exiguobacterium sp. s121 | reverse complement strand
TCCCCCAACTACTTTCGGCGCTGAGACGCTTAACTTCCGTGTTCGGCATGGGAACGGGTGTGGCCGTCTCGCTATCGCCACCAGACAAATATGATATTAACATTATTTTAACATAATGTCAACATGTTTTTTGAGATTGTTCTCTCAAAACTGAGGATTCATCAACACAAACCATTAGACTAGATCAAAGCCTCGACCGATTAGTATCATTCAGCTCCACG
>NZ_JACSJV010000014.1:0-225 GCF_018617245.1 Exiguobacterium sp. s121 | reverse complement strand
TCCCCCAACTACTTTCGGCGCTGAGACGCTTAACTTCCGTGTTCGGCATGGGAACGGGTGTGGCCGTCTCGCTATCGCCACCAGACAAAATGAATATTAACACCGCGTCATACGCATGTCAATATTGTTTTAGGGTTTGTTCCCTGAAAACTGAGGATTCATCAACACAAACCATTAGACTAGATCAAAGCCTCGACCGATTAGTATCATTCAGCTCCACGTGTC
>NZ_JACSJV010000013.1:0-297 GCF_018617245.1 Exiguobacterium sp. s121 | reverse complement strand
CGCACCATATGCACCCTTAGCTCAGCTGGATAGAGCGTTAGACTACGAATCTAAAGGCCGGGAGTTCGAATCTCTCAGGGTGCACCATTTTAACGGGAAGTAGCTCAGCTTGGTAGAGCACTTGGTTTGGGACCAAGGGGTCGCAGGTTCGAATCCTGTCTTCCCGACCATTTATTTTTTTGGTCTTTGAAAACTGAACGATGAGGCAAAAAAAGTTTTACAATTTTTGAATGAAGCGCAAGCTTCGTCAATTTAAGAGCTATATCAAATTCTTTGGAGAGTTTGATCCTGGCTCAG
>NZ_JACSJV010000012.1:0-351 GCF_018617245.1 Exiguobacterium sp. s121 | reverse complement strand
GAAGCGTGGCGACACGTGGAGCTGAATGATACTAATCGGTCGAGGCTTTGATCTAGTCTAATGGTTTGTGTTGATGAATCCTCAGTTTTGAGAGAACAATCTCTCTAAAATATGTTGACATTATCGATAAATAATGTTAATATAATACTTGTCTGGTGGCGATAGCGAGACGGCCACACCCGTTCCCATGCCGAACACGGAAGTTAAGCGTCTCAGCGCCGAAAGTAGTTGGGGGATCTCCCCCTGTGAGGATAGGACGTTGCCAGGCAAGATCGTTCCGCAATAGCTCAGTGGTAGAGCAACCGGCTGTTAACCGGTAGGTCGTAGGTTCAAATCCTACTTGCGGAGCCA
>NZ_JACSJV010000011.1:0-373 GCF_018617245.1 Exiguobacterium sp. s121 | reverse complement strand
GATCTAGCGTCTAAGACACACGGTCCTCACGGACCATATGTGAAATTGGTTTTTGATGTCTTGATGAATCTTCAGTTTTCAAGGAACAAAAGTGGAGCCTAGCGGGATCGAACCGCTGACCTCCTGCGTGCAAGGCAGGCGCTCTCCCAGCTGAGCTAAGGCCCCGTATTAGAATTGTTCATAAAAATGGTGGGCCTAAGTGGACTCGAACCACCGACCTCACGCTTATCAGGCGTGCGCTCTAACCGGCTGAGCTATAGGCCCTCTTAGAGAGGTTTTGGTCTCTCAAAACTGAACGATGGGCAATGCCACATGGGCATTTTCCTTAGAAAGGAGGTGATCCAGCCGCACCTTCCGATACGGCTACCTTGTT